>JAVFAU010000292.1:0-3646 GCA_034002335.1 Bdellovibrionales bacterium
CATCGCATTATCTTTCCTTTTTTCAGGACTTTTGTCTTGCTAGCGACAAAAAGCCTTCCTAGCCTAGTCTGGTTCCAATTTGGGTCTATGTGATTTCTACAGACCCCACGACAGACCAAGGAGAAGGTTCTTATGTCGAAAAAAGGATTTCCAACGGCTCGTCTTTTTATTCTTGCACTCATAACGGTGGTTTCAGTCGCGGCCCAATCTGCCCCAATGCACCCACTTGTCATTTACGGTGATGACAATCGCCTTGAGGTCTATGAAGAACCCGATCTCGATCGCCGCGAACTTGCGGACTCGGTCGCTGTTCTTTTGTCCGCGACCTCACTTGAAGCGGACCTCGGCATACCGGGACTCAACAATATCTTGGGCAAATCTTACGGCGTCGAAAACCGCCTCTGTTCGACAGAGCGCTTTTTTGAGCAGTCGGCGCCTGGCTACTGCTCTGGTTTTCTCGTAGCCGAGAATATCGTCGCAACTGCTGGTCACTGCGTTACGAACCCCGACTTCTGTGAAGACGTACGCTTCGCTTTCGGATTCATGCTGACGAGCGAACAAGACAACCCTCGCGCAATTCCCGACGAGAACATCTACGGATGTAAGCGTGTTCTTTACGACGAGATGACGAGCCTCGGTTCAGACTTCGCGTTGATCGAACTTGATCGTCCTGTTTTGAACCGCAAGCCGCTTCCAATCGCGAAATCTGTTCCTCTTGTCGGCGAAGAGGTTTTCGTTATCGGCCACCCTGTCGGTCTTCCTACGAAAATTTCGGCGGGCGCATCTGTTCGTAGAAACACGACGGAGTTCTTTGTCGCGAACCTTGATACGTTCGGCGGCAACTCTGGCTCCGCTGTTTTCAACGAACAAAATGAAGTCGCAGGAATTTTGGTTCGCGGCGAAAACGACTTCGTTCGTCGTGGCAACTGCGCGATCTCTTATCGTTGCCCGAATGATCTTTGCCGTGGCGAAGATGTATCGAACGCTGATCTCGTCGCCAAAAAACTCGACGAAATTCTGAATCCGGCTCCGGCGCAGAACTCGGAACCTCAAGTTCCCGAGCTTCGCCCAGTTCCGGAAGAGTGGCTCAACTAGAGCGCACTCATGAACGAATGACCACGACGGCTGGGCGCGAACCCGGCCGTTTTTTATTGCCGCCCTACTTCTCGATCGCTTCAACTTTTCTGCGAGCGGTCCACGTCGCGTAACTCGCGATTCCGATGGGAAGAACAAAACCCCAATACTTCAAGTGAACATAGAGAAAAGCGCCGGCTCCCGAACCGATCATGAAGGCCGAGATCATACCCACCTTCAACCAATTCGCCCGGTACTCCTGTTTGCGGCTTTCATCTTCTGGCCGGTAATACCAGCGCATCATTCCAATTCCGAGATCCGTCGTCGTACCCGTCAAATGCGTCGTCCGAAGGGTTGATCCACTCGACGAAGTCAGAGCCGCGTTTTGAAGTCCACTCGCCATACAAAGCAGTGCCAAAAAAAAATAGTCGCGAGACAGCTGAAGCGTGTTCCCGAACTCGCTCCACCAACCAAGAATCCCACCGATTCCCGCGATCGAGAGACACAAGGTTTCAAGCCCCATTACAAAACTGTAACGGGGCTTTTTTCCCTGAAACACACGCCGGTCGACGTGATAGGCGGAGATCAAAACTCCCAGTAGAAAAAAAAGTGGAACCGATAAAATACCGATCGCCTCGCCCCACAGGCCCAGAGCGGCATCCACGCCTGCGAGTGTCGCGAATCCCGTGATATGCGAGACAAACCGCTGACATGCGAGATAGCCACCTGTGTTAATATTCCCGGCGAGAAACGCGAGAAGAAACCAATCCAGAATAGTTTTAAGCTCAAGATGCTCAGACGCTCGGTGGCAAAACATAGTCTCAACAATATCTCAGGATTCGAAAGCTTTCATCTGTCTTAACTCAATGTTAATATATCAAGACCCTTAGGAGGTTTTCGTGGGCAAGAAGCTTTACGTAGGAAATTTATCGTATTCAACCACAGACGAAGGTCTTACCGGCGCTTTCGCGGCACATGGCACAGTGGAAAGTGCGCGTGTGATCATGGATCGCGAAACGGGACGAAGCAAAGGCTTCGGTTTCGTGGAAATGGCATCCGATGAGGAAGCGCAAAAGGCTGTGGCGGCTATGGATGGGCAAGCCCTCGATGGCCGTAACCTAAAAGTCGCGGAAGCGAAACCCGTCGAAGGCGGCGGGCGTGGCGGCGGTGGCTTTGGCGGCGGCGGTCCTCGTGGACCTCGCGGCGGCGGCGCGGCCCGTGGCGGCTGGTAAGCCGTAAATCAGATTTTTACTTGTCTCGACAAAGAACAAGACTTCTCTAAGCGGCTAGGAGCGCTTTCTCCTGGCCGCTTTTTTTTAAGCACGCGACGATCACATTTTGATCCCTATCGCCGTGACCACCAGCCTTGCCCCTTCTTCCCGCCTAAAGCCCCTCGCCCCGCCAGCGCATCATCCCACCCTGAAGATTCATGGCTCGCGTGTAGCCTTGAGCTTGGGCGTACATCGTGGCCTGAGCCGAACGCCCGCCGACCCGACAAATGAAAACAACGGTCTGGCTGCGATCGCCCTCATCGATCCAACGCTGAAGCTCCGGTCCAAGCGTCACGAGTTCCGCACCCTCGATATGTCCAAGCTCTCCACCAAATTCTTCCGCCGTTCGAACATCAATCAAACGAACCGCTTCGCGACCGCCTTCAGCCGCCTGCATATCTTTCAAGGTTTCAAAGACCGTTGCTGGCGTTACTTCGGGCACACCATCCACAACCTGAACTTTCATCGTTAGCTCCTTTGCCATCCACAACCTCCTCTTCCTGCCTGACGGGCATCAATCATCCCACCCCCCGTCTTCGCATGAATTACATCAGTTTTGATCATCCACCACATTGTCGAATGCTTGCGAACCGATTATAACTGGCCGGATGGAAACAATGCCGCACTTCTTCCCCATGGCCGAGTACTGGCCTTTTTATACTGGTTTTACAATCTTCGTTCTCTTCATGCTCGCCCTCGATCTCGGCGTCTTTCACCGATCAGCGCATGCTGTTTCGTTCAAAGAAGCTCTGATTTGGTCGATCGTTTGGGTCGGACTCGCCGTTCTGTTCAGCTTCGGGCTGCACGAATACGCTGAGTTCCGCTTCCTCAACAGCGAGCGGCTTGCGGCCTTCCCCGGCTTCACGCCTGAACTGGCGACAAAGTGGGCCGATCAGGTTTCGCTCGAGTATCTAACCGGATACGTGATCGAGAAGGCTCTGTCGGTCGACAACCTCTTTATCTTCGTTCTCGTTTTCCGCTACTTCGCGATTCGACCGGAGTATCAGCATCGTATCCTGTTCTACGGAATTCTCGGCGCTCTCGTCTTCCGCGCGATCTTCATTTCAATCGGCTCGGCGCTCATGCAGTACGAGTGGATCGTCATGATCTTCGGCGTCTTCTTGATCTTCACGGGTGCGAAACTCGTGTTCTCAAGCGACGAGCAAATCGATCCTGAGAAAAACCTCCTCGTCCGCCTGCTGCGTAAAATCATGCCGGTTACGACGAACATCGAAGGGCCGAAGTTCTTTACAAAAGCTCCGACCGCAGCAGGCGTGATGAAGTGGCATGCGACGCCGCTT
>JAVFAU010000293.1:0-3641 GCA_034002335.1 Bdellovibrionales bacterium
GCGGACAACACGTTCGAAGCGCGACATGCGTCGTTCACACGACTTCGCGACGCCAAATACATCTGTAAAATGCCAGAACTGCGGTTCGCTCAAGCTTCCACATGTTGTTTGCACATCATGCGGTTACTACAAAGGTGAAGAAGTCGTCGTCGCTAAGACGTAAACGACTTCTTTTACAGTTTGCCGAAAACGCAACCGCCAGGGATGGAACCTCTGGCGGTTCACGTTTGTGCTGTGCGAGTGTTTCGATGCTAAACCTGGGTGTTCGCACGGCGATATTCGTTGCAGGTGGCTGCATGTATCGGCTGGTGAATCAGCCGTGCGGAGCCGCCGTGTGATGCCGGCGATGACTGTGTGATCAAACTATGTGATCATGCGGTCGCAGATGTGGAACCAGGTGTGGAACCGGATGTGGAACTTCGAAGGATTGTGATTGGAGCAAGCATGGACCAAACAAACGCGACGCCAATGAATGCGCAAGCCAAGGCGACGGTCGGCAAAAAACACGCTTCCGGAAAACCGGCTGCGACGCCGTATCAGAGCCGAATTCTTGGGACTGGTTCTTATTTGCCCGAGAAACTTCTCACAAACTCCGATCTTGAAAAGATGGTCGATACCAATGATGCGTGGATCGTTGAGCGCACGGGAATTCGTCATCGTCATATCGCAGCGGAAGGCGAATTCACGAGCGATGTCGGCTTAAAGGCCGCTCAGCGCGCCATCGAGGCCGCGGGGATCACGCCTGATGACCTCGACATGATTATTTTCGCCACGGTCAGCGGGGATCAGCCGACGCCTTCGACTGCATGTGTTCTGCAAAGAAAGCTCGGTGCTCGCAATGTCATGAGTTTTGATCTCAATGCGGCTTGCACGGGTTTTGTTTACGGTCTCGGCATCGCCGATCAGTTTATTCGCACAGGTCTCTACAAACACATCCTTGTTGTGGGAGCCGAGGTTTTGCACCCGTTCGTAAACTACAAGGATCGTGAAACCTGCATCCTTTTTGGCGACGGTGCCGGAGCTGTTGTTCTTGGTCGTGCCGATGGAACGGATTCGCATATTTATAGTTTGCACTTGCGTGCCGATGGCGGCCTTGGAGATCTCTTTACCCTTAAAGGCGGAGGCTCCGCTGTTCCTATGAGTGTGGAAGCCATTGAACGCGGTGATCAGTACCTTTCGATGAAAGGGCGTGAAATTTTCAAGCACGCCGTTCGAACGATGTCGGACGTTTGCCAAGAAGCTTTGGATACAAACGAGATGTCGATGGATGAGGTCGACTGGTTGATTCCTCATCAGGCGAATCTGCGCATCATCGATGCCGTCGGTAAGCACTTTGGGATCCCTTCGGAAAAAGTGATCGTGAACGTTCACGATACGGGGAATACGAGTGCTGCGACTGTGCCTGTCGCTCTTGATCAAGCGGTGCGCGAAGGCCGTATCAAGCGCGGTCAGAATGTTCTGTTGACGGCGTTTGGTTCGGGTCTCACGTCTGGCAGTATTCTTTTAAAGTTCTAATTCGAGTCTCGATTTGAGTACCGGGGTGTTTTATGTGGGGAGCTCTCTTTCCAGGACAAGGAAGCCAAGCCGTCGGCATGGGGCGGTTTCTTTTTGACGAGTTCGCTGATGCGCGAATGATCTTCGAAGAAGCTGGCGATACACTTAAGCAAGACTTCAAGAAACTTTGTTTTGAAGGGCCTGAAGCGGACCTTCAGTTAACAGAAAACACGCAGCCCGCTCTTTTGCTGGTATCGACGGCCACCTACCTCGTGGTTTCGAGTCTCATGCCGTTTAAAGCTCGAGCTGCGGCTGGGCATTCCATCGGCGAGTATGCGGCTTTGGTGGCGGCGGGAACGCTTTCTTTTACAGATGCTCTTCGAGCTGTGCGGACGCGTGGCCAGGCGATGCAGCGAGCGGTGCCGGTTGGCCAAGGCGCGATGTGCGCGGTTCTTGGCTTGTCGGACGAGGCTGTTCGTAAGCTGTGCACGCTTGTCGAAGAGCAATCGGGAGAAAAGCCTTTGGAGCCTGCAAATTTCAACAGTCCCGGGCAAGTCGTGGTGAGCGGCTCGGCAAAAGCTGTCGAATGGCTCCGAGCGAACGTTAAGCAGGAATGGATGCTTGAGAATATGGCTTCAGACGCAGGCGCCCGTGTAAAGCTAATCCCTCTTGCTGTGTCCGCTCCGTTCCATTGTTCGTTGATGAAGCCGGCGGAAGAGGAAATGCGGGATGTGCTGACAGCCACTCCGTTTGCCGCCCCCGCGTTTGCCGTCGTTCAAAACCTCACGGCCAGCCCATCAAGCGACGTTGAGACGATTCGCGAGCGGTTGATCGGTCAGATCTCTGGTTCTGTTCTCTGGACTCAGTGCCAAGAAGAACTCATGCACATGGAGATTTTCAACTACGTTGAGTTTGGTGCGGGTAAAGTTCTTGCGGGACTCGCAAAGAAAATCGCGTCGGGTGGCGCGGCCGCCGAAAATATGCGTGTTTTCAACATGAACTCGCTTGAAGATCTCAAAACTTTAGAGAAAGCTCTGAACACTTAAAAATCAGCCAAGCCCACACGTAGTTTGGCCACGTAGTATGGCATGGTGTTTGGCCCGGGAGGACGATATGTCACAAGAAGCTACATTACAGCCGACGGCTCGTCGTTTGAGCGGCAAACGTATCATCGTAACGGGGTCATCGCGCGGAATCGGAGCCGGTATCGCGCAGTGGTTGGCGAACGAGGGCGCGGCTGTTGTCGTGACCTACTCTTCGAACGAAGCTTCGGCTCAGAAGGTCGTACAGGCGCTCCCTGGTTCGGGGCACTCATGCTTTGCTTTGAATGTCGCGGACGAGGCGTCGGTCGACGCGTTTTTCTCGAAGGTATTGGAAGCAGGCCCAATTCATGGGCTTGTGAACAATGCCGGCATTACGCGAGATCAGCTGATTCTTCGCATGAAGGCCGATGAGTTTGATGCCGTTATCGCAACCAATCTGCGCGGAACGTTTCTCTGCGCGCGCGCGGCCGTCAAAGCGATGTTCAAGGCTAAAACGAAGGGTTCGATTGTCAGCATCACGTCAGTTATCGGAGAGATGGGAAATGCCGGCCAAAGCAACTATGCGGCTTCCAAAGCCGGTGTCGAGGGGCTTACGAAGTCGCTCGCAAAAGAGGTTGCAAGCCGAGGCATACGCCTTAACTGCGTCGCCCCTGGTTTTATCGCGACTGAGATGACGGATGTTTTAACAGAAGATCAAAAAGCTAAGATCCAGAGCGGAATTCCGCTTGGGCTCTTGGGGGAAACCGAAGACATCGCGGCCTCGGTCGCGTTCCTGCTTAGCGATGAGGCGCGTTATATTACGGGCCACACATTGAGCGTTAACGGTGGACTTTACATTTGAGAATTGATTGAGTTTCACGTTTCTGATTTATGGACCTTACGGAGGTGTCAAAGTGCTAGCTACAGTTCAACCGAAAGTAAAAGAAGTTATCGCAGATCAACTTGGCGTGGATCCAGAGCGCGTAAAAATCGAGGCGTCGTTTATCGATGATCTTGGTGCTGACAGCTTGGATATCGTCGAGCTTGTTATGGCTGTTGAAGTGGAGTTCGGAATCGAAATCCCTGATGAAGACGCTGAAAAGCTTAAAACAGTTGGCGATTTCT
>JAVFAU010000294.1:0-3604 GCA_034002335.1 Bdellovibrionales bacterium
TCTTCTCGAAAAAAAGGCCACCAAAGACGCGATCGAACAGCTGCAAAAAGCATCGGAGCTTTCTCCCGACAATATTCTCGCCTTCCAACTCCTCGGCGAAACGTACCTCGAGACGAAGCGCCCGAAAGACGCGCTCAAGGCGTTCAAGATGGTTTTATTCCTAAACCCTCTGCACGAACGTGCGCGCAAAATGGTCAAGAAGTGGGAATTCCTTACGGCCGACGAGTTCGAAGAAAGTGATTTCGAATGGACCCCAAAAGAGGACGACGCCGTTCCAACAATGGATCCCTCGGCCACTCAAGAAATGCAAAAAGACCCGAACCGCGCCGATCGCGAAGCCTATCGCGCGATCTCCATCGCCGACGCACTCACTGTGCGCAACGACCTTGAGGGCGCCTATACCATTTTAACACGCAGCCTGAAACTCCTTGGCGGCCGCCCCGATCTGGAGCAGCGCCTTATGCTGCTCGGCAAGCGCCTCGGAATGCCGCCAGAAGACATGCTTCCGCAAGCGAAAGCCGAGCGTACAGCGGAACCGGCAAACACGACCGCCAAGAAGAAAGAGCGCCTTAAAAAAATGCTTCATCGCCTAAAAAAGAATCGCTGACGCTCTTCGCTCAATTGACCCTTTGCCAAGAATCGGCGACACCAAAGTACTATGCCCACAGGCGGAGGAATGTATGTATCAGCTTCAAGATTTTAAGAAGGGTCTTAAAGTCCTGGTCGATGGTGAGCCATTTACGATCACGGATTTCCAACACGTCAAACCAGGAAAAGGGAACCAGTTCACACGCTGTAAAGCCCGCAGCCTCCTCACCGGCCAAAACCGTGAGTGGACGTTCAAGCAAGGCGAAAAGTTCGAGGTTCCCGACATCTCGACACAAGAAATGCAATTCCTCTACAAAGACGACTCTGGCTACACTTTCATGAACCAGACAAACTACGAGCAAGTCTCTTTGAACGACGATGACGTGGGCGAAGCGAAAAACTTCCTCATCGAAAACCTTGATTGCGTCATCATGTTCTTCAACGGAAAAACGATCGGCGTTGACGTTCCAAATTCCGTTCAGCTTAAAGTTGTAAAAACAGATCCAAGCTTCAAAGGCAACACCGTCACAGGCGCGCAAAAACCCGCGACACTTGAAACTGGTTTTGTCGTGCATGTTCCGATGCACATCTCAGAAGGCGACGTTCTTAAGGTCGACACTCGCACGGGCGATTACGTCGAGCGCGTGAACAAGTAACGATCGAAGCAACCGGAACACCTTGATCCGGTTGCTTTTCCCCCGTCCCTCTCGACTCAAGTCGAGGCTGCCTGACAGGCCATACCGCAGGCCCAGCACCCGACTTTTCAGCGCCCCACGAACACCGGCAAAAATATCCCCGTAACAAAGTCTTTTTACGCCCAGAGAATAGGACTTTCGGCAAACCTATGCTCCCCTTACGAGGGAAAATCGCTGAAAATAAACTCGTGGCAACGACGATCGAATCAGAAATCAGACGGCTTTTCGCGGACTTCGGAAACCCAGCCTTAGTCGCCGAACACTTGCTCAAACGCTGGGACGCGAACGTTCTATCGGACGAAGATATTCGCGGCATCACACGCTTCATGATTCAAGCGAATCTGCACGCCGCCCTCTTGATACAAATCCGTCGCTGCCTGAAACGCGACATGCGTGTTCCTTGGTCAGGCTTCGCCGAAGCTTTGAAGCAGGCCGAAATCAAACTCGAGCCGCTCGAAGTCGATGCTTTTTTTGAAGGTCTCAATTCGCAGACGATTTCGTTCGACAGCGACATGATGCTCGATCTCGTCGAGAGCACGGGGCTTGATGGTTATGACCCCCGCCCCGCGGACTACCGACACAAGAGAACTCTCTTTGTCCGCCACCAACACGCGGAGAAGCGCGCCGATCTCATGCGACGGCTCGAATACGCGCGCGTGAATCGCCTTATCAGCCAAGAAAAGCGCCTTCTCGACGAATTGCAGGCGTTTGATCCAAGCGATCCTGAACTCAGCCGCGAAAAAAACCTCTTCGCGTTTCGTGAAGCTCAGGAGATCGTCGAAAACGCCCTCGCCCACTCTCCACCAAAATCTGAAATCGAAAGAAAGTTTTCTCGTCTTTCACCGGATGTGCAAGAAGCCGCGAAGCCCATCATTCAAGCAGTCAAAGAAAAAGCCAAACTTGCCACGCAGCAAGGGGCCGAATCAGAAATCTATGATCTCGCCCTGATGCTTATCTTCATGGAGCTTCACGAAGACGGCGTCGCGATTTTGGAAGAAAATAGAAGCTCGCAGCGCATCGATTGGCTTTTACTCGAGACTCTGATTGCAGGTAGAAAATTCGCAGCCGCTCTAGGCGAAGTGGAAAAACTCGAAGTCAAATACGCGGGTGATCCCGAGTCCCCTTTTGCCCTCACCTACGCGAGAGCACGTGCGCTATGGGGACTCGGCGAAACTGTGACCGCGATTGAATTGATGAAAAGCCTGACTCGGGTTAGACCTTCTTATCGATCCGCGACAACGCTCTTGCAACAATGGATCGAGGAGGCTCCTTGAGACGAGTTTTGTCTCGACGATTCATTTTGCTTACTATCCTCGTGGCGACAACCGCCTTCGGGGTTGGGACGGTTTTGTCGCAAACCATCCCTAAAGCGAAATCGTGGATGCTCGTGACCATCGACCGCTTTTCACACGAGAATTTGCCGGTTCGTATCCTTGCAGGCGCGATCGAGTTCCGCCTCTTCCCGATCGGCATCACACTCACGGATGTTCGCATTCTACCAAGCCGCGATTTCACAGACACGCTCCCACCATTGACCATTCAAGAGGTCAGCGCGGATCTTTCTCTTCTGCAAATCGTACGCGGCGAAGTCGCGCTCGATGAAGTCGCCATTCGCGGCGCCGATCTAAGCGTCACTCTGCCCAAGCCTCCGCCCTCGACGGGAAAACCACTCGAGGGACTTTTTAAAGCGCTCGACAGTATTCCCGTCTCGACTCTCATTCTCTCGGAGATCTCGGCCATCATTCGAATTCCCCACCAAAATGCAGTGATCGAAGTCGAGCACGCGCATCTTGAAGCCGAACGATCGCGGGCCGAGCTTCAAGCGAGCCTCAGCGCTGACTCGATTGTCGCCAAAGACTTGAAAGACCGGCGGGCTCTTCGGTTCACGCCTGAAATCGCGTTCACTCTGACGCCGAAGACAATCGAGCTTACGAAAGTCGACATTCGCCGCGGTGATTCGCTGATCGCACTCACGGGCTCACTCACCGGCGACACCGAAGCCCTGGCCTTTACAAACGGCGGCCTGCAAACCACTCTTGATCTCGACGTAAAGTCGACGCGCGATTGGCTTCAAAAATCATTCGAAGACGCCGAACCGACACCACCGATGAGTGGTCGCCTTCAGTTCACGGCGGATATCGAAAAGACCGGCGAAAAAAACCCTTGGCTAGCGGAGTTCAAGCTCGCGACGTCTGAATACCGTGTCGAAGGCATCTTGCTCGATCAAGTGACGGCTCAAGGTCAATGGGATGGAAAAGCCATCACGATCCCACAGATCCTTTCTAAATCGCGGGCCGGGATTCTGAAGATGGAAACCGTCA
>JAVFAU010000295.1:0-3629 GCA_034002335.1 Bdellovibrionales bacterium
CTTTCCATGAACTCGACAACTGTTCCGTCCGCGAGTTCGATGGACGATTCAATAAGAAGGTAGCTGCCTTCTGGAACGAACTCGACGGAGCGAATCCAGCTTGTGCGTGCGGGAGTGGTTGAACCAAAGAGACTGGCCAGCGTGGGGGAAGCCGTCGCGATGTCGACCGTGATGTGTGTTGCCGTCTGACTTACGATTGGCCACTCGTGCACAAGGCGGAGTGGAATGTTGATGTCAGATTCGAAGCGATACTTTTCTTCCGCTACGAGTTGAAGACGGTCGCCGAGAATTTGAAAGCGAGTTGTAACGTGACCGATTGCGATCGATTGCAAAAGCATGCCGTCCGCTTCGCCGATGGAAGAGTACTGAAGATCGCTTCCGTAGAGGAAAACGCGATTCAGCACTTCGTTCTTAGAAAAAGTAACGGTGCTCGCGATAATCGGGCTTACTGTGACCGTTTGAATGGCGCGTGCGGGACTTTTAGGTCCTGTGCTCTTGGTCGAGGTTTGCTGTTGGGCGCGTGTGAGGCGTTCGGCTTTCATTTTAGCCATGCGCATGGCGGGGGCGAGCGCCGGGTGGTCTGCCGACGACTCCGATGAATCCACAAGAAGACGCGTTTCAAGATTGGTGACAGTCACTGCCGGTGTGTTTGAGTTTGAGCAGCCTGCTGCTGCAAAAAACAACATGGCCATTGCAATGGCGGTCAGCGGGCGTGTGCTCAAAGTGTGGACGAATTCAAGGTAGCGCAACATAGCATTCCCCTCGGTGCGTGTTGTTAGAAACCAAATGTAAAAATGACAGGATACGACTCTATTCACCATCGTGTGCTTGTCGATGAAAGAGTTTGAAACATGGTTTTTTCGCTGCGTCGCTACGACAGTTTATGACAGAGATCTTCGTGAATTCGGCTTGCTTCATCTAGGCGACAGCTCTAGCTTGGCGCGCCATGGACGTACAAAATCCCACAGCGACACTTGCAGACCTTTTGGCTCGATCCGTTTCTGAACGAGATGAAAACTGGGAGGCTCAGTTTCTTAAAGTTCTTCCAACGGCTTCGGTGCGGTTGGTGAAGGATCAACCGATCAATGGCCCGGATGGTTGGCCCTACATGATGGTCTCGATTGTGGATGGTGCAGCGGAGGCGGAAGCCTTGATCGATGTCTTGCGCTGGCTCTCCACTCGCGGTGTTGGATTGGTTGTGAATCCCGAAAAGCCGATGCCTGATTTCGTTGTAAGTTATGGCATGATCGCGAACCTGCGCGAGCGAGGCGAGTTTTTGACCGCGTCGGCTCCGCGCAAGGGCGCTCTGGAGATTCGTCACGGGCAGCAAATGTTCACGGGCGCGCCGAGCTTGGCCTTTTTTCCTGAGTACCAGCGCGTTGTGGTACGTGAGTTCTTAAGACAGCAAAGAGTCGAGGCGCCAAAAGTTTTGATGGTGAGTGAAGATCAGCAAAATTGGGATCTTGCATTTTCACTCGAGTCGCTTGGGAATCCGCCACCACATGAACACAAGGGCATTGCGGAAGCGCTCGGCTGGTTCCTGCCAGCGCACTATTCGGTTGCGCTGATCAGCGAAAAAACTCTGCCTGGATTCGGGCCCCTTTAAAAGCCGCCGGGGCGCGGAAGGAATTCCAGCAAGCATTCGCGCCAGTATTCCGGGGCATCTTCACGAAAATCGATCGCGATTTGCCAACGATCTTTCGAGAGTCGGTGTGTGCGGGTGATGACTCCACCAACTTCAAGATTCATGGCGTCGATCATCATATAGACTTTGTCGCCCTCGAGCTCTTTGAGCGAAAGCGAATCGCGAAAGACTTTCGGTGCGAGCTCGCGACGTTCGACTTCCAGCAAGAAGCCTGTTGTCGAGGCTTCGACGAGCAGACCGTTTCGCGCGAGAAGGGTCATGTGGTCGATCGAGGTGAGGCCTCGAATCGTGAGCGGTTCGAGGCTTTCGCGGGCGGCTCGATACTCTTCTTGTTGAGAGCCTGGATGTTTGTCCGTGCCGGATGTCTTCTTCTTCGCTGTTCGTCGATCTGCCATTTCTTCACCTCTGACCTTCGTAGGTCGATCTTAAATTCTTGTCGGTCTCGACAAGACCTAAGTTGAGAGAAGACTTTCTCATTGAGAGTTTCAGCGTCTCAGATCGAGACGACGCGCACGAAAAGACCGTGAATTCGGTGAGTTGGCCAAAGTGTTTTGGCCTGTCGAACATCTGCTCAATCAGTCTGTTTCCCAGAAGAAAGACCGAAAGCATCGCCGTCGATCAGACGAGACTTCGCGCCGCGAGCGAGACGGTGAGATCGCCAACTTGAAAGCTGGTGCCGTGAATGAGGATTTCTTCGTACCGACCTTCAAAGAAATAACATCTCGTGTTCGAGAGAGGCTCGGGCGATGGACGATAAGCGAGGCTACTAATTTCGATGACGTTAAAGACCGGCGTGCGGGCATGGCGATCTTGTTCGAGAACCTGGTTGCCGATGAGCTTGATCGAAGCTTCTTTCGCGCTCCAAAAGAGCGCGGGTTTGGTGATAGGCGAGATGTCTGGCGTGTTCGATTCGAGCAACGCCTTTTCGACATCGGTCACGGCGACGCGTTTTGCGATTTCTGGTCGCACGCGCGAAGTGAGTTCGAAATCAAATCCGAGATGATGGTCGCTAGGGCCGGCCACAAGGCCTCCGATGAGCGGGCAATGGGAGATGCTGATGGCCCAGCCTTTTGCGATCGGTGGCTTTGCTAAATCAGTGAGACGGGTGAGTGTGGCTGAGTCGACCTTATGCGCTTCAAGTTTCGTGTAGACTTCGACCAAGCGTGCGCGCAAGGCTTTGCGGTGTTCGGGATGGTCTGAGGCAAAATCCCGAGAGAGGATGACTTCAACGTGCGGCCGTCCGAAATCATTCCGGAGGCTACGGCGAATCTCGGTCTCCAGAGCCTGAATGGTTTCAAGCATGGAGTTCGGGCGAGAATTGAGGGGCGTAGAAGCGGGTTGGCCATGTCACGCTTCGTCCTTCGGTGATATCGAGCATGCGCTCGAGGCTAACGCATGCGAGCTTTTGAATTTCCGGTGCGACTTCGACGCGAGGAGAGAGGTCGCGAAGCGCGTTCCTGATTTTTTCGAGGGTGTTGAGCTTCATGTAAGGGCATTCGTTGCAGGAGCATGAGCCTTCCGCCGGAGCTTGTATCAGGGTGGCGTCGGGCCGTTCCTTTTGCATTTGATGAAAGATTCCGTGCTCAGTTGCGACGATGAACTTGCCGCGGCTTTTGTTGTTCGCGACTTCGCTGAGGAGACGCGAGGTCGAGCCAATCACATCGGATTGATTCAAAATAACGTCGTCGCATTCCGGATGAGCCAGGACAATAGCGTCGGGATGTTCGAGGCGAAGTTCCTGAAGCCTTCTTTCGGAAAAAAGGCGATGCACTTCGCAGGCGCCCGGCCACAGAGTCATTTCGCGACAGAGCTTTTTAGAGAGATAGCGGCCTAGATTGCGATCGGGGCCGAAGAGAATTTGGCGGTCTTTTGGAATTGCAGCCTCGATTTTCTCGGCGTTCGAAGACGTCACGCAGACGTCGGTTATGGCATTCACCTCGGCGCTGGAGTTTACGTAGGTCAGTCAAAGAGCCTCGGGATGTTG
>JAVFAU010000296.1:0-3625 GCA_034002335.1 Bdellovibrionales bacterium
CGACGGATAGTGAAACCTGGCTTCCGACCGAAGCCCCATCGGACATCGATGTCGATTGGTTATTGCTCCACCCGACCGAGAATCCCGAGGCATCCAAGAATCTCTGAACGCCAACCATAGCAGGAACCGCTTTCAGAAGTCCATTCACTGGTCCCAACGGGCTGAACCCGTACGAGAACGACATCGAACGACTACGATCAAACGATGAGTTCGTTCCCGTGTTTACGTAGAGAAGGTTACCACCGCCACGGGCTGTTTCTGCGATTCGCGCCACACGGTATTTATGCTCGACAATAAACGTCGGCTCACCTGCACTCTTCGCTCGAGCACCGAAATCACCCAAAGCCGAACGCAAACAGTTATCATTGAGCTGCTGGCGTCTGTATCGAGCCGCGGCCTTCTCGGCAAAAGAAAGACTGTCTTCCGCCTTGCTGTTTGAACGTAGGATCAAATCTTCGACAAAGAAAACACATAGGCGCGCCGCCAGATCTTGCGTCAGAGGACTGCCTCCAAAGAACACCTGATCCATTGCATTCGTGTCGACCGGCTTATTGCCAGTGAAACTGGTGTATGCCGAGGAGAATCCCATCGTTCCTGAGGAGAAACTACGATTCGGGCGAATATCCGAAAGACGGCTGACCAACGTTTTAAAGGTCGATCCCACCGGCAACGAGACGTTGTCTTTTCCGACGCCTGAGTTTCTCTTCAAAACGACGTCTTCGTTCCAACGAACAGCGTACTCGAAGTTTCC
Organism: Bdellovibrionales bacterium; assembly: GCA_034002335.1. GTDB lineage: Bacteria > Bdellovibrionota > Bdellovibrionia > Bdellovibrionales > JAMPXM01. Next base: position 752 of record JAVFAU010000296.1, read on the forward strand.
ATCTTTCAAAAGAACAGGAAGCTGCGCGCGGTTCACCATATTGCGACGGTACTCTTTGTCCAAGGCATCCTGGCGCTCGATGATTTGAGTCACCGATACGTGAGCCATGTGACGAATACTTCCAACGAACTTCGCTTCTTCTTCCGCTTCATACGAAGGACTGCCGACTTGATGACGCTTCAACTCGTCACAATCGATAAAGAACATCTTTTCAGTTTCGTGCTTACAGTACGATTCGGCCAAATCGTCCGTTGGACGCATGGTCGCAGTAAAACCGTTCGAGTAAGCAACGACTGGTCCGATAAAGCTTCGCGCGGCTAGACCAGAGTCTTTAGCCAAAAGCGACTCAAGAGGCTTGTCCGTGTATAACGTGCGCTTTTCTTCGGCCGTGAGCTTACTCTCTTCGATTGTCTCGAGCTCGACCATGAAGTTAGCCCTGAACTTCAAGATACGGAAATCTCGGAACGCGACTTCAACAGGCGTGTTGATTTCACCCGATGCAACCCGCACGAGTTTTCGAATCGCGGTAATGACTTCCTGCGCTTCGCCCCCCGGAGGACGATAGTCGCGGTGAACAGCCAGCTTCATCAGGTAAACCCCGTCACGAAGCGATTCGTTCTCCAAAATACCACGCATAAGTGATGAATAACGAAGCGCACGCGGCCTAAGCTTCAACAAGAACTGTTTGTAAATCGTAAGACCCAAAAGATCGTCGACTTCGTACCGGAAGCCCTGAGCACCCCAGTTGAAGTCCATCACGATCAGCTCCGATTTAGGACGCTCGATCAAATTCACCTGCGCGATCAGATCGACCGTCATACGGCGGATATCTCGACCGAACACGAAACCGTCGTTGTTCGCCCATGGGTTCAAAACGATACCCAAGCGACGAGAGAATCCTGATGGGTGCGTAATGCGCACGACATTCAGAATATAGCCTTCCGGCTGATAATACGTATGGTGAAGAACGTCGTCGAAAATAAGATCGCCCTCGTCGTTCGTCACTTTACGTACGACTTCACCTTTTGAGTTCTCGACCATGAACTCGACTTTACGAGCCGGACTCCAGTTCGAGAGCGGATTAGTCACACGAGTTGTCACAACGTACTTGATCGTACGTTCCGTCGTCGATTCTCGAAGGATCGGCTCGGCCCGAACCGAGATAAGACCAAACGAGAACTGATCGAGTCGGCGAATTCCAGACGGCAAACCGTCGTCCGGAGAGAACAAGGTATCGGCACCGTCTTTAAACTTACGAGCGATGGGATCTTTCGGGAAGAGCTTCGGAATGTCCTGACCCTTCACATAACGTGTCGTCATGAGATCTTTTGGAACGTCGTTTGTTACTTTCGCAATCCAAGCCGCGTCCACGGGATCCGGCGTCAGCACTTGATCAATGATCTTGCGCGCGCTTTCGACCAGAGGAGAGTTCTTCTGATTACGAGGATCGGCGTTCTTTACGTCGTCGCAACCGCGCACGTATTCTTCCGCACTGAATGCCTTATCATCTTTCTTGTAGCGCGCCGTTCGATCGAAACCGAACCGCATACCCATAAGACTTGCGTAGTCCCCAAGAATCCAAGCGCCTTCAAACGGCCGCAGGCCCGGAACTTCTTTGCCGTCCTGACCTTCGGCGCGCACAACGCTGACCATTTCAAGCTGGCCGTAAGTTGGAATATAAGAAAGACTCATGCGAAGCTCATCGCGCAGTCTCCCGCCGTCCATCGCGACGGCGTCTTTGCTGTCGGATCTCGCCATGATATAGCAAGTGCCTTCGTCGCCAGACGGTTTTGAAATAAGCCAAATCTGCGTACGGAACCTTCCATCCTTTAGGATATAAGGGTCCGTTTCGCCACGAACGTTTCGACGCTCGATCTTCGGCCCCATCGTGACCGTGAAATCAAGCATCGCGCCTTCGGGCAAACCGGGGCTATGAACCGTATTGATACGCAAGTCATCAACCAGCAGGAATTGCTCAACCGCACTTCCGTCACTGTTTTTACCCTTCACATGCGAAAGCGCCTCGTCCGCCTTTAAAAGCTGTTCATCTGGAACAGGCTTACGAAGACAGTCGCGAACAGCTTCCGAGTTATCGTAGTTCCAAGGGTTGATACAGATCGAGAGATGGCGCGAACCCGTATGCATTCCATCCGCCACGACCGTGCGCTTTACCGGAAGAAACTTCGCATCGTTCAAACCGTCGAAGCCAAATGGTTCTGACCAGTTCAAACACCCGGCCTCATCGCTTCGAACCGCTATCTCTTTATCGCCGCCCTTAACAACGAACTTATGTCCTTTAATCGTCTCACGTGTGCGCTTGTCTTTTACACACGTTTTAAAGTGGAAGAGCTTTTCTGTCGGAATCGAGAAGTTCGGAAGATTTTGAGAAACGATCGCGGACCCAGTCACTTCCTCATTGTAGAATGTCGAAGCCGGCTGCGCCGCCTCGCCACTCAACGGATCGGCAAAGTTCGCGTTTGCCTCCGACGATCTCGGACTTGGCTTTACGCAAGCGACCAGCGTCGATGACAACATCAAGGCCAATACAAACGCGCGATATAATGAAACCTGATTATAGCATTTCATAAAATGTCTCGAAACCTATCGTGAAAGTCTGTTGCCGGCTTTGATTCAATTTTCGGTTGATGACATCCGCATCAACGAAATTCGCGTAAACCTTAAAGCGCTGCTTGTTAAAGAACGCCTCAAGCCCGCCTGCGATCCCTTGACGATTTCCATGTCCGAGATGAGATGAATTATAAAAACCAGGCGACACATCGTCTTCGATGAAAAACGATGCAACCCGCGCTTCGACATCGACTTCGTTTGGTAAGCCGATGCGAGCACCCGTTTGAATGAACTGTGCATTGCGAT
>JAVFAU010000297.1:0-3623 GCA_034002335.1 Bdellovibrionales bacterium
AGCCCCGCCTAGACCCATTTTCATCATCTGCGACATGACTTTTTGGCTCTGCTCAAAGCCCTTGATGAACTTATTGACCTCTGAGACCTGAGTGCCCGAACCTTTGGCAATACGTGCGCGTCGGGAACCGTTTAAAATGCGATGGTCCGCCCGCTCTTCTTTGGTCATAGAGCGAATAATAGCCTCCACGCGCTTAAGCTCGGCATCCGCATTCACCTGATCCTTCATTTGCTTCATCGCTTGCCCCATTCCGGGGAGCATGCCGAGGATACTCTGCATACCGCCAAGCTTTTTCATCATTTGCATCTGTGCCAAAAAATCTTCGACGGTGAACTGCTTGTTGGCGATCTTTTTTGCCTGCTCCATCGCCGACTTCTCATCGACGATTTCTTGCGCTTTCTCGACGAGCGAAAGAACGTCGCCCATATCAAGAATTCGTGAAGCCAATCGATCAGGATGAAAAACTTCAAGAGCATCCGTCTTTTCACCGACCCCGAGGAACTTAACAGGAATTCCCGTCGCCTCGCGAATCGAGAGAGCCGCACCGCCTCGCGCATCTCCGTCGACCTTGGTCAGAACAAGCCCCGTCAAACCAAGACGGCCGTGAAACCCTTCGGCGACAGAAACTGACTGCTGTCCAAGCATGGCATCCGCCACCAACAAAACCTCGCGAGGTGACGCGATCTTTTGTAGGCGCTCGAGCTCTTCCATCAACTGATCGTCGATCTGCGAACGACCGGCCGTATCGAGAATCATGACTTCGACCATATTCTCGCGGGCCCATGCGTATGCTTTTTCGAGAATCTGCTCGGGCTTATCGCTCGCGACCGAAGGGAACACAGGTACGCCAAGATTCGCGCCCAATGTTTTAAGCTGCTCGATCGCTGCGGGTCGACAGACATCGGCTGGCACAAGACCAGGCTTCTTTTTGTACTTTTGGCGAATATAAAGCGCGAGCTTTGCCGACGTCGTCGTCTTACCCGCACCTTGCAAACCGACCATCATGACAAGCGCAGGTTTACCTTCGGACGTCTTGAGATCGAGTTCGACGGCTTCCCCACCCAGTACACGAACAAGCTCATCGTGAACGATTTTAACGAACTGCTGGCCGGGGCTCACGCCTTGAAGAACGTCCGCTCCTAAAGCTTTCTCACGCACGCTATCGACAAATGATTTTACGACCTTGAAATTTACATCCGCCTCAAGAAGGCTCATGCGAATTTCACGAATCGCTTCCTGCACGTTATCTTCAGAAATTTTAGCCTGGCCGCGAAGCTTTTTTAGGCTGCCCAATAATTTATCACTCAAAGAATCAAACATGCCAGCCACTCTAGCCTCCTCAGTTCCAGGCTGTCACCAGGTTGAATAGATTTCGCGACACATCAGATGTTCGTCACCCATTGCCTCCCCATATCCCAATAGAGGCACCTCCAGCCCATAACCTATTGGCGCAGTTCTCGCTTTCCCAGCCATACAGCACAACCCCCAGCGGCGGCTCGTGCTTGACAGTGCCTACCGCAAGGAGACTCCCTATGTTTCGCAAAATTTCGTTTGAAAAAGTCGTACTCGGAGTCTTCACCGCCGTGGTTACGCTCATCGCAGCGACCCTTGTCATGGCAACGCCAGCTCAGGCTCGCGTCGCGAACCCAGCGCTTCTTGGCGAAAACGAATTCGACGAGCCAAGCGCGCCTGTCTTTCTCAAGATGACCTGCAGCTCCTCGGGAAAATCGTCGATCGAAGAGAACGAAGCCTCTTTTCAAGCGACTTTCGTGGCGCACGTCACGCCCAGCAGACAAATCAACAGCGGAAGCGTCTCGACCGACAGCTTGGGCAACTGTTTCGCCAATGCTCCATCTTCTGTTCTAAATGCCCTCGGTGGCCGTGTCGACATCCACACGTTTGAGGCCGGCGGCTACTCTTGCAAAGCCGAAGAGGGCTCTGTTTCGTTTTCTATCTTCAATGATCGCTCGCTTGGTTTCGGACGACACGCCACTTTGCTCGTAGGTAAAAAAGCTTATAACTGCGATCTCTAGTTGCCGATCACCGCTGGCGGTTCGCGGCTACATTTTATGCCGGCAAGCTCTCCGCCAAAACCCGGGAATCTCAAAATGAGACTCGGCCAAAATCAGAAACACCAAAGCGATTCAAGCGAATTTTCGCTAGGCGCTCAAGCATGAGACACCAGAATTAATGCTCGATTAAGATCGACGGATTACTAAGCCTTTCAAAGCGCACTTCCGATCTATTAAACGATGCTTGATAAGGATTACCTTCGAAATCAAAGCTGCCTGATCGTCGATTCGTCGGCTGCATTCGCAGCCAACCTTCGCTCATGTCTTCAAAGCATGGGGTTTACGACCGGGCAAATCCTGATTGCGGCCAAACCAGCCGCCGCAAAGCAGCTTCTTCTTGAAAGAAAGCCGACGATCCTTATCACGGAGCAGGAACTCGATTCGATTTACAGCCTTCATCTCATGGAAATCCACGAGAGCATGCACGATGAATCCGTTCGGGTCTCGATCATGACCGGGAAAAGCGGCACCGTCGCTCCTATCGTGAACGTTTCCGAGGGCTTGCTTGACGGCTACTTGATTAAACCATTTAGCTTGGATGCGTTTCGCCAGCAGATCAAACGCATTCTAGAAAGCAAAATCAACCCGAGCGAGTACGCCCTTCGCCTAAGAGCCGGCCGCAAGCTTCGCGAACAGGGACTGCTCGATGAAGCCCTCGATGAGTTCGGCGCGGCAAAGCTTCTGCACCCAAAACCCTCGATCGCCTACTACTATGTCGGACAGTGTCTCTTGCAAAAGCAGGAATACGACCTTGCTCTTGAGCAGTTCCGTCATGGCTTGGAGCTCAACCCAACCTGCTATCAATGCGCGTTCTCGGAATTTGAAACCCTTTTCTCACTCGGAAGATTCGAAGACGTCCGCAAATGGATCGAGCCACTTCGCACACGCTTCCCTGTAACAAGCTATCGCCTGACGATGCTCTACAAAGTCGTCATCGCGACGGAAGCTTTCGGAGAGCTTGCGGCCCTCAATGATATCTACAAAGATCTCGACGAACGCTCGCCGGAACTCACATCGATCGCACTGGAAGCGTCGTTCATTGCAGGACAAACAAGTCTACGCCGAGCGCACCTTGCGGAAGCTCTTCCTTTCTTTGAACATGGGTTGATTCTCGCAAACCGAGAACTCGCGTACATCGACCGCGTCGCAATGGCGCTCATCGAAGCCGGAGCCCATGAAGACGCCAAAGCCTTTCTCGACAAATCCTCACCTCTTGACCAAGGAACGCCTGGTTTTCATCGACTCTCGTTTCGAATCGCGCAAGCGACCTTGCCGAAAGATAAACTCATTTCCATCGGTCGCGAAATCGTGCTCTCCGGCCACGGCGAGCCCGACATCTTTAGATCAGTCGTGCAGCTCGTAGCCGAAAGTGGACGAGAGATTTTAGCTGAAACTTTGATTGCGAAGGCGGTTGAAACCGCCCCCGATATGCGCTCCGAGCTCTACGGCGTTCTCGAACGCATCCTGCGGACTTCGGCATAACTTAAAGCTGATAATGATCCAGAACCGTGTTGATGCTCGAAGCGAATTCGACATCTGGGTTTTCTTTTT
>JAVFAU010000298.1:0-3623 GCA_034002335.1 Bdellovibrionales bacterium
AGATCCGCTCCCTGGGCCTGCGAACGCATTGACCTTGGATCGGATATCTTCCTTAAGGTACCAAAGCTCCTGCATCCAGGTCGAATGAGCGACCCATACGTCAAGAATCCCATCTTGAAAGGCCGCCGGAGCTGTAATTTTAGCGAGACGAGGACCCACGATATCGGCCCACTGGACCTCCATCTTCAGGCGCAAAAAGCCTTCTCCAAGCGGGTTCTGGACATTTTGCATCAAGCCTTTTACAAGGTCTGAAGCTTGCTGCAGAGTTTCCTCGCCCTTAGCCCGACGGGCCCGGGTCTTTCGATCATCTGAATCGCCCATGGGTAAGAAGTAGCACTCAAAAACTAAGCGGGACAAGACAAACCGACTGGAGTCAAACAAGTGATCACCTCTCCTCTTCAAACCAAAGAAATTCACGTCGTCGGAGCGGGACTTGCCGGGAGCGAATGCGCACTCCAACTGGCCGATGACCTTGGATCACGCGGGTTTAGGATTGTTCTTCATGAAATGAGAGGTAGCGCAGACACCTCTCATAATACGCCAGCCCATCGCACGATCGACTGTGCCGAGCTCGTTTGCTCAAACTCATTTGGTTCACTTGCCAATCACGCGGCTCCGGGGCTTTTGAAATGGGAGGCTGAGCATCTTAACTCTCACATTCTTAGTTCCGCACTCCAAGCTCGCGTTCCGGCCGGACAAGCTCTGGGCATGGACCGAGATCTCTTCGCCCGCCTTGTCACAGAACGAGTTTCCAAACACCCGCACATCGAAATCCGTCGTGAACTCATCGAAAATATCGACTCCGTCCCACGACCCACGGTCATCGCGACAGGACCCTTGACCCATCAGTCTCTCGCACGCTCCATGCAAGAGCACTTCGCAAAAATCACAGGACAAGAAAATGAATTCTTGTACTTCTACGATGCCATAGCCCCAATCATTGCCGCTGACTCGATCAACGACAAAATCGCCTGGAAAGGTGATCGATGGGACAAAGGAACCAAAGACTACTGGAACTGCCCCTTAACAAAAAAAGAGTACCACTTCTTTATCGAAGCCGTTCAAGAGGCTCGCAAAATCGAATCAAAAGAATTCGAAAAAGACTTCGAGAAGACTCCCTACTTTGAGTCGTGCATGCCTATCGAGGCGATCCTAGAACGCGGCCCAATGACTCTTCGTTTTGGTCCGATGAGCCCTAAAGGACTTCGCGATCCACGAACAGGGAACCAGCCATTTGCGGTCGTACAACTTCGTCAGGACAATAAAGAAGCCACCGCCTACAACATGGTCGGCTTTCAAACGAAGATGGCTTACGGAGATCAGAAGCGAGTTTTTCGACTTATTCCGGGCCTCGAAGAAGCCGAGTTCCTTAAGCTCGGTAGCATCCACAGAAACCTCTACATCAACACCCCGAAACTCCTAAATACAGATATGTCGTCGAAGGCAGACCCCTGGCTGTTCTTCGCCGGTCAAATTACCGGTGTTGAAGGCTACTTCGAGTCGACCTGCATGGGGCTTCTCGTTGCCCGAATGCTGTCGGCCAAAATCGAGGGACTCTACGCTCTTGACGCCCATGACCTTGGGTCGGCGGTGACAAGGGATGGTGAGAATATACTGCCACCGCGAGAAACCGCGCTTGGCTCCCTTCACTCCGCGATTACAGACGAAACAAAGATCAGTTTTTTTCAGCCGACGAATATCAACTTCGGCCATCTACCGGAGCCTTCAGAAACTCTACTCTCTTCGGAATCAAAGAACCCGTATCGTTTCGACAAAAGGGTAAAGCGCGAGTTACAAATCACAAAAGCTAAAGATGCGGTCGCCCAGTGGCTATCACGCTCCCCTAGCTATATCGCAGCTTCAAAGCATTCCCTTGTTGAAGAAGCCGCCCGGCAACTAGCGGAAATCACAGAGAACCCCAAAGAGAACCTGGCCCCTGAAACCGAGACATCCACGCTCTCTCAATAAAGCTGACCGTGGGTCTCGGCCGGAATACCCTACCGTTTATAATTCAGACGACCTTGGATATTTTTCTTTATGAATCGAGGTCCGATAAGGCCCACTCTCTCGAATTGTTCGCGGAGAGTGCGTACATCGCTCGACACAGAGATCTTGGCCATAACATCACAAGACCACACACAACGACTTCGCGTCTGCTTATTGCATACCCAAGGTCATCGCATGACCGGAATTACGATGCAAAAAACAAAAAAAGGCATTCTTTCAAAAAGCCTCAAGGCCCTGGGCCTCGCCTTGATGTTTGTTCTAATTCCACTGGCGGCACTTACGCTCTCTTTCTTCGCAACCGTTAAGAACTCAAAAGAAGCCATCGATCGCTATGTTTCCGTTTGGGAAGAAGAAGTCGCAAAGAACCTCCTCCTAAAGGGTGACACCGAGCTTTTTGAGAAAATTAAGTACCAAATCACGGATATCGCCCCAAGCTCTGTGCTTGCCGACTCCCTCGCACATAAACCAAACACAGCCTCCCCCCAGAAACGCTGGTGGTCGACTTGCACCACTTCGTATCTCACTCAAATTCGTCCCATAACCCTCTATGGCACCCCCGCAGGCCAACTCCAAGTTTGCCACCTTCCTATCAAGCTTCTCGCGAATAGCCTTAAATCTCCGGTTTTCGCATTTAGTCTTTTGTTCGGAATGATGACCGTGGGTCTTTTTATGAGGAGGAGTTGGAAATATGAGACGAACGCGGCCCTTTACGAGTTAGCCGTGCAGGTCGCGCACGACATTCGAGCGCCGGTTCAAGCACTTCGCATGGCCGCAAACTCACTTTCAAACGCGCATATTCAATCTCACCGCAATCATGATCACGATAAGAACACGGCTCAGAATGCCGTTCATCAAACCAGAGAAGCTCAATCTCTCATTCTCTCTGCCAGCAACCGAATCTCGAGAATTGCCGACGATCTATTAACCCATCGTCGAAACCAACTCCGCACACCCGCATCCGCCACAGTCGAACAAAACGCATCTGGCGCGACGCAACCGCCAGCTCATCGTCAATCCGATCCACCTCTGAGACCGGATCGACAACCAACATCTTCCGACATCGATATCAAACAGCTCTCGTTACGAGAAGGCCTTCTGTCGCTAAGTAAAGAAACGAAGCTTCGCGCTCAATCGAATCTCGATATCAAAGTCTCGATCGAAACCGATGCCCCTATGCCTACCGATTTAGATCGAGTCGTATCAAACATCCTGCAAAATGCCGTCGAAGCAACGGCCGCATGCCGGCACCCAGTTATTACGTTACGAACATTCGAAACATCAGAAGCACTCACTCTTTGCATACGCGACAACGGGGTCGGTATCCCGAGTAATATCTTAGACAGAATCAAGAATACGCACGAGTCGCTCTCTCACGGAAAAAAAGATGGAAACGGTGTTGGCCTAACACACGCACGACAATGGACGCATAACCGAGGCGGACGCTTTACCATCGATTCGCGCCCAGGATTTGGAACCGAAATTAAAATCACTCTTCCTCGATAATGAACCCGAGTTGTTCCTCAATGGATTTTTCGGCGGCGGTCTTAGGACGCTTCACACGTGGCTTCACGTTACCAGAGGAAATCGCTTCGGCGTCTTCCATGAAAAGTGTCTTT
>JAVFAU010000299.1:0-3621 GCA_034002335.1 Bdellovibrionales bacterium
ATAGGCGCGATCGGTTTTGAGATGGCCTGTTGTAGGTGCGACGAGGGGTGAGCCACGTAGCCGTATGTGTGTATCAGGGACGGGGCGACATCTTGCACGAACGGTTTGAAAAGCTTGTAGATTTTTACTTCGGGCAAAACGGTGTCGCGTGCGATTGCGAGCCCTTCAAGAAGGCTTGCGCGCATACTCTGGTGGTCAAGAAACGGAGTTGACCAATAGGATTTTTCGACGCGTGAGGAGTGAATGAGATGTACGGATTTGATTCCAAGATTGGCGATCATGCGAAGACAGCGTCTTAAGCTTTTTGGCCTCGGGAGGGCAAGAATGAGTTCGATTGAGCTTTTCGGCGGCGATTCTTCGTCGAGCCGTTTGATTTCAAGACGGACGTCAAAACGACCTGACTTCGCGTCGTGAGCGACTGTTTGAACGCGACCGACCCCAAGACGTCCATTGATTGCGCCGATTCTTACTTCGTCGTCGGCTTTCAGCTTAAGTACCGAGACGATGTGTCGTGCTCGCTGATCCGAGAGACACAGGGAGTTTTGATCGGCTTCTGAGGAATCGAATAAAACGACGTTCATATCACTTCGCCAAAAAACTCGGAATAGGTCGCAGGTAGTGGCATGTGTAGCCGTTGGGATAGTGTTCAAGATAATCTTGATGATCCGCTTCGGCGGCCCAGAACTTTGTGGCCGCGGTGATCTCGGTCGCAAGGGGTGCTTGCCAGACGCCTGAGTCTTCGACAAGTTTAAGCATTTCTTCCGCGGTTATTTTCTGCTCTTGGGAGAGATAAAAAATCGCGGATCGGTACTGCGTTCCGATATCTCCCCCCTGGCGGTTTTTGGTCGTCGGATCGTGAATGCGAAAGAAGAAATCGAGAATATGACGATACGAAATGACGTTCGAATCGAACTCGATGCGAATGGCTTCGGCGTGGCCGGTCTCGCCTGTTTTTACCTTTTGGTAAGAGGCATGATCAAGATCGCCGCCTGTGTAACCGACCTCGGTATCGAGTATGCCCGGTAACTTGCGAATGAGATCTTCCATGCCCCAAAAGCATCCACCTGCGAGAATGGCTGTTTCCATTTGTCCCCCGTATAGATTCTTAGCTGGTTGTCTCAAAAAGAGACGTATTTCTCAAATTTCTTCCACGATCTCTCCATAGAAAAGTGATCCACTTAATATGGAAACAGGAGGCTTGGGAAGTTATGGGCGTACGAAGTTTGTCTATGATCAATAAACGACTCGTGACGTTGTTGTTGCCTTCACTTTTTTTAATGGCGGGCGAGTTCGGTTATACGCAAGTTTACGTCGTGCCGCCGCAGACGGCGCAATTGCGTTTAGACCGTATCGACTACGTGTCGAAATCAGATGGAGTTCCGGTTTTGATTCGTTCGTTTCATCGGACCGAGCCGGAGCGGGGTATTTTCGGAACGGGGTGGTGTTCCAACCTGGATGTACGACTTTTGGGTGTCGGCGAGCGGCAGCCGTCGACGCTTGAGATTAAGACATGCGGCATTCAGAAGAAGCGGACGTTTCGCAAAATCTTGGAAGCGTGGGTGGAGGACTCGTCGCCAAGTCGGATTCTGCGTGCACAAGATGGACGTTGGGAAATGACAGAGGCGCCGTACATGATTTTTCGCCAAGACGGAATGCTCGATAGCTTTGTGACGGACGACGATGTTCGTTGGTACGTGCGTCGGGATGCCAAGGGGAGGCCTGAGGCGTTGGACAACTTAAAACAACGTCCAGCGAAGTTTCGGCGTAATTATGCGGGCGATCTTGAAGCTATTTTGGACGCAAATGGGAAACCATTCGTGAAGTATGGCTTGGGTGCCGTTTTAACTTCCGTCGAGATCGCGGGTGTTCTTGAAACCTACGAGTACGACGCAAACGGATCAGTTTCAAAACTCACGAGAAAACCGAAAGGCGGCAAGCCGAGCGTCTGGAACTTCTCGTACAAGTCCGACGGGCAATTGTCGCTCGCGCGTGATCCAGACGGGTGTACGACCCGTTGGACCTTTGAGCAGACTCAAGACGAGTGGAGCGTGTTGGAGAAAAAAGACTGTCAGCAGTTCGAAGACAAGCCGAGTGGGGAGCGTTCCCCCAAACGGCGTAGTCCATCAATGCTCAAACGACAATGGTAGATAAAGCGTGCTAGCCGACTTCGCACGAGGGAACGCCCATTTCGTGAAGTGCTTTTTCAAGATAGAGGTCAGTAACCGAGTCTCATGAAGAGTGAGCTCGGGGTTGGCGCTTGCAAGCGAGGAGGCTTGTTGTTTGACGCCTTTCACCTGACCCGTTGGCGTGATGTGTATTTGAAATGAGATCGTGCCCGTCGAATTAAATCCGTCTGGAAAAGACGCCTCGAGCGATTGCGCAAGAAATTCGTCGAAGGCCGCGAGTGACTTCTCCGCAGCGGCTGGAGCAAGAGGACCTTCGATAAAGGGGCTTGGCTGCGCGAACCATCCATGCACGACAAGGCGACCTTCGAGTGGGTCGAGAGTGCCCGATGTGCGACTGACGCCATGAGGAATGCGAGGGTCGAAAATAACCAGTCGCCCGAATTCAGAAGGAATTCTTTCGAGGACCTCTTTTTCTTCGAAAGCTCGCCCAGCTGGAACGCCTTGATTCCAAAGGCTCAAGACTTCCGGGCGGAGGATAACGGTTTCGCCGCCTTCGAAGGCGCGAGGATCTTTGGTCAGCGAAAGCACGAAGGCCCAAGGGCCATGAGGTCGGTCCGCGTGTAGACGTTGCTCACAGCCTTCAACATAAGCGCTGACCCAAATGGGAGAGATATTTTGGCAGCCCAAGTGCTGACGGCCGAAGTCTTGAAGAGCTTCTCTTAAAAGCTCGTGATTTTCCTGCGAGAAAAACGTGGCGGCTGGGGTGCGCAGATGCGTGTAGCGGCCCGGAAGATGCCACCAGTCCCATTGAAAGCGCCGAGGGGAATGATGGTCCTTGAGGATGGATTCAAACTCACCACGAAGTTTTTTAGCTATGGGTTTTAGTTTTGTCGAAAGCAAGTAGCTCATTGAACGGGTCCGTTTCTAGAGGTTGAGAGGTTCGTGGCCAAGCACGAAGTTGTGAATGGTTTCGCCGCGCTCGAGATATTTTTTCTCGAAATGCGTTCGCGGTTGAAAGTTCGGATGAAGGTTTTTTTGAATCGTTTCGTAGCGGATGATCGCCAGGCCGAGTCGTGGCGCCCACTCAAGGCAGTCCGCAGCGTAGGACTCTATGTTGGTAGCGAAGTAAATTTGCGCGGTTGGTTTTGTAAGTTGAAGAAGCCGAGGAAAGAACGGTGATTGAAACCAGCGTTTTTTTGGATGTTTCAGTTCGGGATTAGGATAAAGCAGCCAAACTTCATCGAGGCAATGATTCGGCAGATTTTGATCGAGAAAGTGAATGGCATCTGAGTGAACTGCGGCAAGCCGTTGATCGACGTCTTTATGAAGAACGAGGCGACGGACGAATTTCTCGTACTTTTCACGGGTGCGTTCGATGGCGATCATAAGGACGTTCGGGTTTTCCAAGACGTATTGAATCGGGTGCCAGCCGACGCCGCATCCGATTTCAAGGGCCAAGATGTGGCTGGCGTCGCGTCCGTCTTTGATTTTAAGC
>JAVFAU010000300.1:0-3602 GCA_034002335.1 Bdellovibrionales bacterium
TCAGTACCAGCGCGGTAAAATTCAAGATGAGTCGATGCTGTACGAGCACCTCAAGCATTCGGGTGAGCTTCCTGTGATCGGCGTGAACACGTTTGTCGATCCAAAGACTTTGGTCGATGGTTATGAGCCGCCGAAGATTGAGCTTGCGCGTGCAAGTTATGAAGAGAAAGATCTTCAGTTGAACCGAGTTCGCAAGTATCAAGAGGATCATCGTGGCGAGGCCGAACAAGCGCTGCGCGATCTTCGTGAAGCCGCGCTTTCGGGAAAAAATATTTTCGGCGCCTTGATGGACGCGGCACGCGTGTGTTCGCTTTACCAGATGACCCAAGCCCTTTACGAAGCGGGTGGGCAGTATCGTCGAAATCTGTAGGACCGTTTGATCGATGTAGTTTGATCGAATTAGTTGATCGAATTAGTTGATCGAAGTAGAAGGACGAGTGGGTGAAGCAAATGGGAATGAGATGGGTTTTGTTGTCTGGCCTTGCCGTGTTGCAAATACTGTCGGTTCTCGCATGCTCGTCCACGCCGAAAGCGACCGAGCCCGTAGGAGGGAACCCATGGTTTCGTTCTGCGCGCACGGGGGATATTACGATCATGCGCGGGATGATCGCGGGCGGACAGTCGGTTGATGCGCAGTCTTCCGTGGGGTCCACGGCTCTTATGGTCGCAAGTCGAGCTGGCGGAGTGGAAACGGTTGAATGGTTGCTCCAGCAGGGGGCGGATGCCGCGATCTTGGATCAAGACGGTCAGTCGGCTCTTGTGTACGCACTTGTCGGCAGCGCCTCGGGACCGAAGCTTGAGCGCCTTGTTGAACTCTTGATAAAAGCCGGAGCGAATCCTTTTAAATTCGATGTGGTGGGTTTTCAGCCTGTGCGCGAGATGCTTGCCTTGAACATGGATCGTATTCTACGGGGGCTTACGTACAAGCAAACTAAACCATGTGACCTTGTGGAGCGACGAACGGGAGAAGAAACCTTGAGTCAGTCGGCAAGACGGCTTGAGCTTGTTGGTTTGGCGGAGTTCTTTGAAGAACAAGGGTGTTGGTAGTGCGAATCTTGGTGACGGGGTTCGAACCATTTCTTGATGAAAAGGTGAACCCGACCTCGCGACTTGCCGAGTACGCCGATACGATTAGAGACGTTCGTGGAATGGTTCTTCCTGTCGTGTTTGATCGAGCGTTTGAATGCCTCGAGCGCGAACGTCTCGTTTTTCAACCGGATGTCGTGCTGAGTTTCGGTTTGGCCGCTGGCCGCACGCATGTCGAAATCGAAGAGATCGCGGTCAATCGCCGTGGTGATGATACGGGCGGTGTTTCCGAAACGACGCTGGTCGGTCGCGAGAGCCGCAGCGAGAACCGTCGCGATAACATTGGAAACGCCTTAACGGGAACGATACGAGAGGGCGGACCATTGGCTCTTTCTACGACACTCCCCGTAAGCCGTTTGATTCACGCTTTGCGCGCAAAAGGTTTGCCCGCGCGAAGATCCTTTACGGCGGGAACTTACGTTTGCAATGACCTTTTTTATCAAACGCAAGAACGCCTGCTCTACACGAATGTAAAGAGCGGTTTTATACACGTTCCTAGATTCGAGTCCTTGCCTTGGGAGAAACTCCAAGAAGCGCTCGATTCTATTCTCGAAGAAATTAGAACCTAGAAGTCTCGGGTCTAGAGCGCGTCACTGGCAGATAATGGGTGCGGCGAAACTTGTTCCTGCGATGCGCGTGAGTTGGCGCTCCGACTTATCCCCTTTTGGATCAAAGCGCAGAGTCCCTTGTTCATCGACATCAAAAAAAATCGTGGGCGGGCCGCTGGCTATTTTTAAGACGTATTGGCCGAGGCTTTTGAATAAAGTCGCGGTGCTTTGGGTGATCGACGGAAGTTGAATAAGGTCTTCGACTTTGTAAAGTCCCGGATCGATTCCGTTGACGGCTGCGTTGGGTGAGAGAGTGCTCGAGTTCGCGATTCGACCGAGCATGTCGATGAACGATTTCGAAATCGAGGTCGCGTGTTGTTCGGCCCGCAGACCGTGGTAGGCGGCGACAATCGGAGTGCGGCCGGTGAGGAATTGATTCGTCACGTCGGCTGTATTGTCACCGTTTAGGTCGACCCCATCTTGAACCTTCACGGGGACAACCACTCCAAGACGCCATTCCTCGACAAATTCGTTGTCTGCCGAAGTGAGGAGTGGGCGCCGCTGATGATCTTGTGAGCCGACGGTGATCACTCCAGGCATCATCGAAAAAAGATTGATATAACTCGGACCGAAGTTTCCAGCCGCGACAACGATCGGAACACCGGCTTGTTCGAATCTTTCGAAGATTTGATACAGCTCTCGAATTTTGAGATCGGGTCGAGCGGTCCAGAGTCGTTCGAGAATCTTATAAGCGTACTGACCGATGTTTGCGGCGTCGACTTCAGGAACTGAAGGATCATTCGCAAAAATTTCGTTTTTGAATGCTCCGATTCGCAGGGGGTTTTCTTGCGAGAGATTGATTCTTGAGTAGCTTTTCTCGCCTGTTTCAATCGCGTGTACGAGAGGCGTGAGAAGGTTCACTAGATCAGGCAAAGAGGTGTTGCCGTCTAAGTTGAGGCGTTCCGTCGAGTGACCGCTCAAGCGTACGAGCGTTTCGACAAGTTCGCCGTGAAAGAGGTCGGGAGCACCGTCTCCATCCATATCGACAACATGTCCATTTGGATTCCGCGGGAGTTCACGGTTCTGCGCTGGGAAGTTATCCATAACAAGAACGGCGTCTGTCGATTGGCAAGCCGCCTTGAGACGCTCGTTCTTGAAACCTGTGGCCATCGCTATATCTGTGGTCAGCGATACTGTTGCGAACAGGCATGGAGTCATGATCGTGAATATCGCGGTTTTAGTTCTATCGGTAACGTTAGAAATAGAATGTGACACCCTAGAGCCCCGTCTCTTTAGTGATTGCTGATTCCTTCGGAACGAGCGAACGAGGGTGGTTATACAGGCATGGGGGAGAGGGGGGAGATTTAGCTTTTTTTGGAGGAGGGCTAAGCTTTTGTTATAGCTCTTGAGCAACTGAAGGCTTGTACGTCACCAAGCATGAAAGAGTGACCGTACCCTTTTTGCAAGGCCCCGTGGGGCCTTGCTTCGCATGAGCGCGAAATAGGGAGCTAACTCGCCCTATGCAAGATTAGCCGAGTTCGATTTTCGCGATGGTTTGAAGCTGCATATTGCTTGTACCTTCGTAGATTTGGCCGATTTTAGCGTCGCGCCAGAACTTCTCGACAGGGTATTCTTTCGTGAAGCCGTTGCCGCCAAAAAGGTCGATGGCGAGAGATGAAATTTTCTCTGCCGCGCGCGAAGCATAGAGCTTTGCAATGGCGGCTTCTTCGATGAACGGAAGTTTCGCGTCCTTCAAGCGAGCTGCGTTGTAAACAAGAAGACGGGCGGCTTCGAGTTGGACGCGCATTTCGGCGAGCTGAAACTGGACGCCTTGGAAGTCAGCCAAAGGCTTTCCGAACTGTTCGCGTGTTTTGATGTACGAGAGTGTCGCTTCGTACGCGCCTTGCGCGATTCCAACCATCTGCGCGCCGATACCGATGCGGCCTTCGTTCAGGGTCTCGATGGCGA
>JAVFAU010000301.1:0-3590 GCA_034002335.1 Bdellovibrionales bacterium
GGAGAGATTCAAAACGAGCGTAAGAACACAAACAAATGATCGAAGATTTGTATTCGGAGTCAGAAAAGCCGTTTCAAATGGCGGCATACTACAATTACTTGGGAGAACTCGAAAACTCATTGCGTTTGTATTTTGAGATCGAGCGTCGTGTACAAAGCGGTGAGTCTTTGCGTCCGGTTCCGAAGCTGAACATAGCAAATACGTTGTACGATATGAGTCGTTTTCGTGAAGCGCTTTCGTATTATCGACAGGCGCTTGATGAATATCTACGTCGGGAGCAGGAAGTCGTGGTTCCTAGCCAAAATCCACCCAAGAGCCCTGACTGTGAGCACGCTCTGGTTTAACCACTCACAAGAAAACGATTGGTGACCCCGAATTAGGCTTCGGCGGCCTCCGCGCGAGCCGAGCTCGCGAGGGAAAGTAAATTTTGGAACCGAAAAATTGAAAAAACGAGATTAACGCGCCTTATCCGCGAGCTTGGGTGGTAGCTGTGTCTACCAATCGGGCTTTTTTAGCCCCAAAAATGGCTCATTTTGGAGAGCCTTGAATTTCAAAAACCGTAATAAAATCAATTTGGTGCGCGAGACTGGACTTGAACCAGCACACCCTTGCGGGCGTCAGCCCCTCAAGCTGATGCGTCTACCAATTTCGCCACTCGCGCGTAGATTGGTGTTATCGAGCTGATGAATATGGGGGTACTGCCCCATTCCTGTCAATACCGACGTTAAGTCGGCTTAAAAACAGAGCAAAACCGTAGAAATACATCGGAAAACAAAGAATTTCGGCCTGAGGGCCTAACCGGAATTCCGGGTGCTCGTGTCTTAGGGGCAGAAGTCGGACTCGCAAGGATCGCGAATCCGGGGGCTAAAGAGAAAGGGGGCATGGATGACCCTGCAGAAGATATGGGAGCGGTTTGCAGCGAAGAAGCCGAAGGCGGGGGCGCTAACGACAAGCGGAGTGCAGGAGTTAGCCGGCCTTTTGGATTCTTTAAAAACGGAGACGGATCGTTGGTCGAGACGCGTGATTCTAGAAGAGGCGGCTCACCGTTTAGCTCAAGTCGAAATTGAGCTCGATCAAGCGGTCAGCCTGCCGGCAAGACAGTTCGAGAAACGGAGGGCGTCGTGAGTGAGCTAACGTTTCTCTTTCTGGTGAGTGCGTCGTACCTGGCCATTGGGGCTTGGGTGATTCATCGAACAGGTGAATCGAGAGTGGGTAGCCCGATACGGGTACGACGCCCTCAGGATAAAATTTAGGTTCGTAGTGAGTGTCAGTGAGTGTGTGAGTTCCCTGTAGGTGTTTGGTGTGGTTGGCGCCGCGATTCGAAAGAGTCGCGGCGTTTTTCTTTTGTCTACGGCGCAGCTCTGGTTTAGCCCTACAGTCCGTGAAAGACCTGTCGTTTCCTGTTTCATCTCTTGATTTTGAATATCCCGAGGAACTTGTCGCCACGGAGCGCCGTTTGCCGAGTCGTACCCTGCTTGCGGCCGAACCCGTGGCGCGCGAAGTTTCGCGTGAAGAGCTCTTGGCTCAGTTTCAAAAGGGCGATCTCTGGGTCGTCAACGAAACAAAAGTGCTCAAGCGTCGTGTATTCACGGCCAAGGGGCTTGAGATTCTTTTTATTCAATCTCGCAACGAGGAGCAAACGGAGTGGGAGGTCTTATGCCCATCCAGTCGTTGGAAACGAGACACGACACAGGAGGCGGGTGGTGTCGAACTCAGTCTTCTTGAGCGTGGTCGTCCGCAAATTTTAAAGTCAGCTGTACCGTTGACCGAGGCGTTCTTCGAAGAAAACGGTGAATTGCCGCTGCCTCCCTATATTCAAAAAGCACGTGGCGAGCGCCATACACGGGGTGAAGACGAGCGGGAGTATCAGTCGATTTGGGCGAAGACCGCTGGAAGTTTGGCGGCGCCGACGGCGAGTTTTCATTTTGATGACCGTTTTCTTGCGGAACTCGAAGCTCGTGGCGTCGAAGTCGCAAAGGTCACATTGCACGTCGGGCTGGGAACTTTTTTGCCGATCACGGTTGAAGATCTTAAAGACCACGTGATGCACGCAGAAGTTGCGCGCGTGCCGAGTGTGACTCGTCAGCGAATAGCCCATGCGAAGCAGCAAGGTGGACGCATTGTCGCTGTGGGAACCACGGTTACGCGCACGCTCGAGGCGATGGCTCTTGGACACTTTCGAGAAGAGGCTGCGGGGGACTTGGTGGGCGAAACCGCTTTGTTGATTCGTCCTGGTCACGAGTGGCGAGTGGTCGATGTGCTTCTCACGAATTTTCATCAACCGAAATCGACATTGCTTGCGTTGGTGGCCGCGTTTGCCGAGAAACCGGGCGTTTCAGGGGTCGACCGAGTGAAAGCCGTGTATCGACGGGCAATTGAAAGTAAGTTCCGACTTTTCAGTTACGGCGACCTCAGCGTTTGGTTTCGCCGTTAGGCCGATCCATATTCACGCTTGTCATCACGAAGTGGGACTTGTTACAGCCATGGAACGAATGAGGTGAGTTAAGATGAATCAGAGCGAAACACCGCTGGCGACTCCAGTTGGACATTTTCAAGTGGAAGCCGAGGTTGGACATGCACGCGCGGCGAGGCTTCAAACGGCCCATGGTGCAATCGAAACGCCTGTTTTCATGGCTGTCGGTACAAAGGCCACGGTGAAGGCGATGACGCCCGAGGAGCTTAAAGCTTCGGGGTGCCAGGTTGTATTGGGCAATACCTACCATTTGCATATTCGTCCGGGCGAAGGGCTCATCAAGAAAATGGGCGGCTTGCATAAGTTCATGAACTGGCACGGACCGATTCTTACCGATAGCGGCGGTTTTCAGGTTTTTTCGCTCGCGGGTCTTCGCAAGCTCTCGGAAGAAGGCGTGGAGTTTCGCTCGCACGTCGATGGCAATAAGCACTTTCTTTCGCCTGAGACGTCCATGCAGATTCAAATGGATCTCGGGAGCGATATCATTATGGCGTTTGACGAGTGTTTGAAGCACCCGTCCACGCACGAAGAGATCGAGCGCAGCATGGCGCTGACGCTTCGTTGGTTGAATCGCTCAAAGGCCGCGATGACACGCAAAGAGAGCCTGCTTTTCGGAATCGTACAGGGCGGGTTGGATCTCGATCTTCGTTTGAAGAGTTTGGATCAGATTTGTTCGGTTGATTTGCCGGGGTACGCGCTCGGAGGATTTTCGGTTGGAGAGCCGATCGAACTCATGCACCGTCTGCTTCCGGATGTGACTCATCGAATGCCGCGAGAAAAGCCGCGTTATTTAATGGGGGTCGGAACACCTCTCGATCTGATCGTTGCAATCGATAGCGGCGTGGATATGTTCGATTGCGTCTTGCCGACGCGAGTCGCGCGCAATGGGACGATCTACACATGGAACGGCAAAGTCGGTATCAAGCGCCTTGAATATCGTGAGGACCCAAGTCCGCTCGATCCTGAGTGTGACTGCTATACATGTAAGCATTATTCGAAGGCTTATTTGCGCCATCTGATTTTGAGCGATGAGATTTTGTCGGCACGTTTGAACACGATTCATAATCTGCACTTTTTCTTTGCACTTATGAGAAAGGCTCGCGAGGCGATTAAAGCG
>JAVFAU010000302.1:0-3584 GCA_034002335.1 Bdellovibrionales bacterium
CCAAGCTCAAACGATCATCGCCGACCTACTCTCGCGAGTCGGCTCACCTCGACGCCCCATCTCTTCTCCCAACGCAAGCCCGACACCAAAAGACACACTCGCTCTCGGTCAGATCTCACGCGAAGGAACGGAGTGGACAGGAGCCTACCCAAGCGGCTTGGCGGGCCTCGAAGTTCTCAATCTCCGTCAAATGCTCGCTCGTTCATGGCGAGACACCCGTCTCTCGGCACTGTGGAGCATGTTGATTTACCCGTTCAACTCCGACCTCGCTCTGATCCGACTTTTCGCCGATCTCGAAACCTCATTTGATTCCTGGGATCGACTTTCGCGGGAACGTGGCACGTTTGGCTTTCTCGGAACCGATGCAGGCATCCCCTCGTCTGTTCTCGGTCTCACGGTAAAGGCGCCTAGTTATCAAAAATTATTTGGTCTCGCTTCAAACCACGTTCTTCTTCGAACCGAACTGACGGGCGAATACGAAAGCGATCGACGAAAAATCCTCACCGCCATTCAAGAAGGACAAACCTATTTCGCATTCGACACCCTCGGACAGACGAAAGGTTTTGCAGCTTGGTACGAAGACCAGCGCGGCATTCAATCGCTGGGAGCACGAATCCCTTTAAACTCCAACGGCCGCATTCTCGTGCGCCTTCCCAAAAAACCGTCGGTGCCTTTTGAGATTGTGATTCTTCGCGATAGCATGAATGTCATGACTTCAAACTCGACGACAACCGAGTACCGCACGCTGCAGTCTGGAGTTTATCGAGTCGTCGTGCGTTTATTTATTCGATCGACGCTCTTTGATGGCGGCCGTTGGATTCCCTGGATTATGACAAACCCAATTACAGTGACGCCGTAAACGCATCCGTAACCGATACGATCCAGGCAAAAGGCGCCTCAGGAATTTCAAGCTGACAGCTGAGCCGCTCGTTCGCGGCAAATCCCCGCTCCTCGGCACGCTCTTCTTCGAGTTCATTTCGGTTCGGACACGAGCCCGCCACGGCTTGAAGAAAAACACGACACGTCGTACACGTTCCCATAGCGCCGCAAGACGTCGGTATGTCCACTGAGTTTTCCACAGCTATATCCAGAACAGATCGCCCAGCCCGCAGGTATTTGGACGCGATCACCGTCTTGTTTCCCTCAGAATCAATTAGAATGAGCTGTCGTTCATTTTGCGCCACGGTCCTCTCACTTCTCGTCACTCTTCCTGTCACTCTAAAAGAGTTCATGCTACAACCGATGCTTCATTCTATACGATCGGGAGGGATACAGGTCATGCGTTTCATTGCTTTTGACTTGGAAACAACTGGAACTTTGCCTGGCGTCGACCAGATCGTCGAAATCGGAGCCGTGCTTTTCGACGAACAAGGACAGCCTGAAACGATTTTCGCGACTCTTATTCAACCGACGATTTCAATGCCGCCCGCGGCTTCACGCGTAAACGGAATCACGGACGACATGCTTGTCGGCAAACCTCGCATCACGGACGTTCTTGATGCGTTCGCCGACTTCTGTGGAGACGAAATTCTTGTCGCTCACAACGCGCCTTTCGATGCGCAGTTCCTGACGGCCGATATCAAGAAATTCGAGTCCACGGCTCCAACGGGCGTGATCCTCGACACATGCAACATCGCTCGCAAAGTTTATCCCGGCCTCGCCAACTACAAACTCGGAACGCTTGTACAGCATCTCAATATTCCGGCGACGGGTTTCCACCGCGCGGAAGAAGACGCAGGCTACTGCGGACAGCTTTTCTCGAAAATGATTGCGCGGCTCTCTCAGCATGGACCGCCTTCGATCGCGACACTCGTGAACCTTACGAGCAAACCCGAATTACGGTTCCCGCAAATCGAGAAGTCACCAAAACAGGTCGGTCTTTTCGAACTCGGAGTTTAACGCTTCAATCTTTCGCTCGATGAGCGATCGGCAGCCTACGACCACGCCCAAACGCGTGGTCGCTTACTTTTAGAATCGGCGCCGCCTGCCAGCGCTTGAACTCGCTTTTCAAGGATGCGTTCAAAAGCCACGTCTCGGTCTTCGTGCGCGCCGGCTCACGCCTTTCGATAATACGAACGACAGCCGCATCCAACTCATCGTACGGGGGCAGAGAATCCTGATCCTTCTGCCCTGGCCGCAGCTCCGCGCTCGGCGGTCGGTCGATAATCTCGCTCGGGATAACCTCCGCCTGGGAATTGTAATAACGGGCCAATTCGTAGACTTCGGACTTTAGCAGATCACCAAGCGGAGCCAGACCGCCGCACTGATCGCCGTAGAGAGTTGAATACCCGGCCGCATACTCGGCTTTGTTTCCTGTCGAAAGCAGAAGACTCGACGAAAGATTCGAATACGCCATCAGAAGAACGCCGCGAGTCCTTGCCTGCAAGTTCTCATGCACGAGCCCGAACTCGTTTAAACCCGTCGCGCCTTCAAAGCTGTTCTTAAGCGCCTCGTAGGCGGGTTCGATCTCGATATTCAAACACTGAATGCCTAGCTGACTTGCCAGCTTTTCAGCCCATACACGACTGCTTGGATCGTTGAAAGGACCGGGAAGAGTGATCGCGGTCACGGCTTGCGGCCCCAAAGCATCAACCGCCAGACACGCAACGACGGCGCTGTCGATACCGCCACTCAAACCAAAATGACAACGGCCTAATCCCGTCTTCAATGCGAAGTCGCGAATCCCTTGTACGAGCGCTAGCCGCAAAATTTCGATTTCAGCGAACGACTCTCGATAACCGGTTTCTTCGGTTTCAAGATCGTAAACACCAAGATCTTCTTGAAAGGCGACCAACTCGCCTCGGACCTTGCCCTTTTTATCCATAATGACCGAGCGACCATCGAAGACGATCTCGTCTTGCCCGCCCACCATATTCACGTACACCGCCGGCGCTTTGAAATGCGCCACCGTCTTTTTTAGAACGTCATGACGGCGAGCGCGCTTGGTTTTCGTGAAGGGCGATGCGCTTAAGTTCACGACAAGATCAACGCCCGAACGCTTTACCTTCTTCAACTCGTTCTCGCGCTGGCCCCAACCCCAGATGTCCTCGCAGATCGTGACCTGCACGGTTTTGCCTTTGAGTTTAAATCGATTCTTCGAAAGCTCGCCTGAGCGGTAGTGACGGGCTTCATCGAAAACATCAAACGACGCCAATCGTTCTTTGTGAAAGAAGCGCGTTTTTTTTCCTCGCTCCATCAATGCGGCCGAGTTGTAGTAGCGTTTGACCGAAAGGGATTCAGCGACGCCTTTGCCGAGCGTCCGACCCGTCGCCTGTTTCGAAGTCCGCTTGTCATCAGCAAACGTCACGCAACCAACAAGAACTAGAATGCCTTTCGGTAATTCCTTCTCAAGACGCTTCAGTTCACGCAACTGCGCCTCGACGATAGAGCCCCGCTCGAGAAGATCGGTCGGCAGATAGCCGAATAGCGCATGCTCCGGAAAAACTACGAGATCACAACGTCGGTCCAACGCCCGTCGCGCGAAAGAGATGATCTTTTCGCGATTTCCGGAGAAATCGCCAAGAACCGCGTTCATTTGAGCCAATGCCACTCGCATCGGCTCAGTGTATGTCGGTTAAGTCGGT
>JAVFAU010000303.1:0-3577 GCA_034002335.1 Bdellovibrionales bacterium
GACGGCTGGCCACAGTGAGGGCAGAGTCCGTACTTCTCACTGGCTCGCCCGTCGCCATCGACCGCCACACGGTGGTCGAAGACGAAGCATTCGCCGTCCCACTGCGTTTCGCCTTTTGAAGCTGGGTTTTGATGTCGGAAGCTTACGGGCGACTGACGGAAAATTTCTAAGATAGATTTTTTGGGCTCGGAGAACGATCTTGGCGGCGTCAGAATGGACCTATAACAGACTCTCTCAAACTCTCAAAAAAGGAGAGTTTGCGCCGCTCTACTGCCTCTTTGGCGAAGAGAGTTTCCTGGCCGATCGTGCTTGGCACGAGGTCGTCGATGCGCTGGTGCCCGAAGGCATGCGCGATTTCAACTTGAGCATTTTTGATGGCGCCGATTGCGATGTCGCGCGGGTTCGCGACGCCATCGAAACGCTGCCGATGATGTCTCCCAACCGCGTGGTCGTTGTGCAAAACGCCCACCAGTTAAAAGACAAAGAATGGGAACTGCTGCAGCCATTTATCGATAAACCGCTGCAGGGGTCGGTCCTGGTTTGTGTCGCCAACAAAATCGACAAGCGGAAACGGCATTGGAAGAAGCTTCTCGAGGCCGGTGTCGCGCTTGAGTGCAAACGTCCTTACGACAATCAAATCCCTGAGTGGATCGATTTTCTTTCCAAGCGTCATGGCGTGAAGTTTGGCGAAGAGGCCGCTGCGGCTTTGCAGCAGGTCGTGGGTTCCAACTTAAGCGACTTAGATGGCGAGATTCGCAAGATCGCGATCTATTGCGGAGGTCAGCAGTCAAACGGCGCAGGGCCGGCTGGACACGCGAAAAAAGTCGTCGAAGCAAGCGTCGATGACGTGATGAAAGTCGCGTCTCGCGTGAAGCTAGAGACCGTGTTTGATTTTGCGGACGCGGTTGGGCGCAACGACCGGGCGCGTGCGCTCTACTGCCTGGCAAATCTGCTTGATCAAGGCCAAAACGAAATCGGCATCATCGCGCTCGTCGCTCGTCACGTGCGAATCTTGCGGGCCACGATGGAGGGCCTACGTGAAGGTCTTTCTGGCCAGCGCCTGGCGGCGCGCGCTGGAGTTTCGCCGTTTTTTGTTCGCGACTACGCCGAGCAGGCACGGCTCTGGTCGATGTCGAAAGTCGATCACACCTTGGAAGCCCTCTACGACACCGACAAAGCTCTTAAGACCTCACCGATTGTCTCGCATATCTGGCTCGAGAACTTCATCGTCCGTGTCTGCGGGTGATCTCGTAGCGAGCCCTCAATTCTCAACGCCGAAGCTTGGGCCGAGCTTGGAAAAATACGTGATAAGATCTTCGACCACCTTAGCACGGGTTTGTTTTCCCTCGGTGATCATTTTGGCCATGTGTGAGCGAATCGCCTGATCGGGGTTCGCTTTCAAAACGTTGGCGGCGTAATCGACATACTGCCGGGGAGTAAATTCGGCGGTGTAGGTGGACGCTTCGGTTGACGACAGAATCACACGTGCTCGCAAGTGCGCGCCGGAGCCTTTTGAGGCATCAAATTCTCGAATGTGGTAGTGAAGCCCGGCCAGCTCGACCTCTCGCCCAAGGCCGGTCTTATAAAGATGGCGAACGAGCTGTGCGATGCCGCCATAGTATTTTTCGGCCGCCAGGTTTGGATCGTCTTTTCCGACGCGAGAGTTGATGACGAGTCCCAATTGATCACATCGGCTTTGAAATTCGTAGGATTGAATGAAGTCCGTGACCAGGCTTGGGCGTGTGCCGCCGTCACGCAACCAGTGTGTCCAATAGACGAATCCAGGATCATCAAATGCGCGATCGAGGGTGGCGGTGTAGACTCGGGCGAGAAACTGATCCTCGCTTTGTGCGTTCCATCGCATGAGGGCAGGTGCCTGCTTCAG
Organism: Bdellovibrionales bacterium; assembly: GCA_034002335.1. Classification (GTDB taxonomy): domain Bacteria; phylum Bdellovibrionota; class Bdellovibrionia; order Bdellovibrionales; family JAMPXM01. Next base: position 1,886 of record JAVFAU010000303.1, read on the forward strand.
CAGGACGATTTCGGCAACGGCCCTGCAGTCTTCTCCCAACGTGTAGCTCTGAATGGCATCTTGGATCACGGCCTCTGTCGCATTAACGGCAAAAGCATCTTTTGAAATTTTATTTACGAACGTGCGGATGGCGGTGGCATCGCCGACATTTGTCGGTGGCGGATTCACCGGTGGCGGATTCACCGGTGGCGGATTCACCGGTGGCGGATTCACCGGTGGCGGATTCACCGGTGGCGGATTCACCGGTGGCAGCACTGGAGGAGCAAGGTCAGGAGGCTCAGTCTGAGAGGCTCCTTCGCTCTCGAGGTTCGATTTGTTGGCCGAAGGTGGAGCATCATTCGGAGCGCAGTTCTGGTTGAGTGCCCCCAAAAGAAGAACAAGTGCGACCGTTGTGAATCGTCCAAACGCCCTGTTTGAAAGTTGAAACAAAAAACTTCCCATCAAATCCCCCTTTGACTGCCAGTAGACGCAAGACCAAAGAAGCAAGGGGCGTGCCCTCGGCAGGGTCGATGAGAGTGCCATTTTGCGGTACTTCAGAGTTTGCTGGTGTCCAATTGATTTACGAATGTGATTGAATCGAGACAGTTCGAGACTTAGATGAATTGAATTGATTCAGTTTGCATTGTCTCAGTTTGAGACAGGACTTGTACCATGAGCCGGTTTTGCCGATGAAAGATGTATGGCAAATCCAGACAAGAAAACGGCGATGAGCAAGGCTTTGGAGAGCGCAATGTCTCCCGGAGCGAAGCTTGCGCAAGAGGCCATTTCCGAGCTCAAGAAACGTCGTGATCAATCTCTTGTAAGTCGTAGTAATGAAACCGAGCCTGGGCCCGAACAGCTAGCGAAAATTCGCACGGCGAGCACGACACCGGTCTCAGGTTCCGCCTCCGCCCGTCGCACTCCGCGGCGTCCCTTTTCGCGCCCGGTAGGGGTTTTGGTAAACGGCCACTACGAAGTGCTTCGTGCGCGCCAGCTCTCGGAAGGGGGCATCTCTCTATTCTTGGGGGAGTTTGGTTCGCGTCTTCGTATCAAGGTGGAAGAGGTTCAAGTTGGTCAGAAGATCTGCGTGACGTTTCTGCTGCCCAGTGGAGAAAGTCTCTGCTTGGGCGGAGAGGTGATCTACCACGACGCGGAGTCGGGTCCTGGCCTGCATATCGGCGTGAAGTTTGGGACGGTGCCTTTGCACCAGCGCCGCTTGATCCGTGCCTATGTGAGTTCGAAAAAGGCGGGTGAGACGGTAGCAGTTCATGCGACCGATCGAGACCGCGCGGCTGCTTAAAGCCTGTTGGCGAGCAGGGGGTTCCGAAAAAAAAGCCACCTGGTGATCAGGTGGCCTTTTTGCGCGTTAAAAGAACGTGCTGTTCTCGAAATTACTTCGAGAGTGTTTTCGAAGCTTGCTTCGAGATGCGGCTGAGTTTGCGAGCCGCAGTTTTTGCGTGCATCACACCTTTTGTCGCCGCTTTTTGAGCTTTGCTCATGTACTCGCGAAGAGCTTGTTCAGCTGCTTTTTTGTCGCCAGACGCGATCGCCGTGCGAAGTTTCTTTTCGAAAGTGCGAACCGACTGGTTGGTTGAAGCAGGATCAAGATGTTGCTGTGACGATGACCTCAAATGGTACCAGGAATGCAGCCTACTTTCGTGAAGTGGCCCCGTATTTCGACTGGATCAGCTTTAGCTATCACCCTGAGTTTAC
>JAVFAU010000304.1:0-3576 GCA_034002335.1 Bdellovibrionales bacterium
AGCACATCCTTGCGACCTCGAAGCCCCATGTCTACGCCCGACGCATTCTTGAGCACTTCAAGGTCGACCATCTCTTTCGGGCAATACACGGAAGCGAGCTCGATGGCGCCAATAGCGTTAAAACCGAACTCCTACCCTATATCCTGCAAAAGGAGTCCCTTGCTTCGACCGATGGTTTCATGATCGGAGATCGCAAACACGATGTTCTCGGCGCCAAGAGCGTGCACATGAAATCCATCGGCGTGCTCTGGGGTTACGGCTCGCGCGAAGAACTCACGACCAATGGCGCGGATCACATTGTCGAAACAGCCGGCGAACTGCTCAAGATCGTCGAGTAGGTCCAGCTCGACCAAAAGCGGATCTCAAATTCCCGCTCGGCACGACCGATAAATTCCGTGAGATGTCTCAATCAGAAAGCTCCCACTCTCTCATTCCAGAAAAGTTCGCGGCTGAATCGGTTCGGGTTTTCAGCGACGGCGAACTTATTTTCACCGAAGGCGACGACGGCCGCGAGATGTTCGTTGTGGTCGAAGGCGTCGTCGAAATCTTTAAGAAGTTCCCGCAAGGCGGGCATGAAAACGAAATCAAACTCGCGACGATTTCGCGCGGAGACTTTTTGGGAGAAATGTCGCTCCTCGAATCGCTCCCACGCAGCGCCAGCGCGCGCGCCATCGGCGAAGTCAAACTTCTTGCGGTTCACCCCGGCGGGTTTCTTTTAAAAATCCGGCGCGACCCCACGTTCGCCTTCGAAATCATGCAATCGCTGTCTCGCCGCATTCGCGTGACAAACGAAGCTTTGATGAACGCCATGAAACAGGGCCATGTTACCGCCGAAAAACTTCGCGATATCCATGAAGCGATTCAAATCGCGGAGTTCGAGAGTAAAACCGCGTGATCACGGAAATCCGGACCGAAAAGCTTTTGGTGATCTCAGACCTTCACTTGGGAAACCCATTTTCCCAGGCGAAACGCCCGACCGTCGAGTTTTTTCGTTGGGCGAGCGCCAACGGCTTTGATGTCGCCATCAACGGCGACGGTTTTGAAATCGCGCAGACCTCGTTTACAAAACTCGCTCGCGACGTTCCCGAAGTCCTGCACGCGATCAAAACCTTCACATCGGGCGGACGCAATCTCTACTACGTCATAGGGAATCACGACATCGCGCTCGAGAACTTCCTAAATGACTGGGGCGGCTTCAAGCTTGCGCCTTTTTTGAATGTTAAATCCGGAGAGAAAAGAATTCGTGTCGAACACGGTCATCTCTACGACCCGGCCTTCGTCAACCACCCGCGTCTCTATGAGTTTTTGACGGCGGCCGGCGGAATTCTCCTGAACGTTTACCCTGGGTTCTATAAACTTTGGATGAAGTTTGAACGCTTCAAATCGCGCTATCTCTGGGGCCGCAAGACACTGCAAGCGACCGACAACTCGCCGTTCATCCCCGGCGAGCACCCCGCGTTTCGCGAAGCCGCCATCGAACTCACGAATCGTGGTTTCGATGCCGTTATCTTCGGTCACACCCATCATTCCGGAATGATCCGACTCGACAACGGCGCCATGTACTATAACACCGGAAGCTGGCTTGCGCGCACTCCCATGGTCGCCATCGAGAGCGGCGCCGTTGAGATCCGGCATTTTCGAAAGACGTAGACGCCGAAACTCGGCCCTTAATCCCAATCGTCTGCTGAAATCTTCTGCGAACGAATTCGCTTCTTCTCTCCGTCTTGTCGTTTTTCTTTCACACGACGTCGCTTTGCACCCTTCGTCGGCTTCGTTTTGATACGTGGTTTTGGTTTTTCCCAAACGCTCGCAACCCATTCTTCGATCTTTTCGATCGCATCTTCGATATTGCGCTCACGATCCCGATGCCTTTCACTTGTCACGAAAACAAGACCGTCAGCATCAAGACGATTTCGGTAGCGCGAAAGAAATCTCTTAAGCACGTCTTCAGGTATCGATTCGCACGCGACCGCGTCCCACCGAACCTCGGCTTTCGAATTCACCTTATTCACGTTCTGCCCGCCCGCTCCCGAACTGCGAGAAAAGGCGAGCTGAATTTCGTTTCGCGGAACCTTGAACCTCGAACCCGTCACGAGCGATGCCCTAGCGCCATACGCGAGAGAACTTCTGAAATGGCGAGCACGCCCTGACCGCTACCGCCTGGTTCTGTCCAAGCGCCGTTTGCGGCGTCCTTCCACGCATAGATATCGAGATGCGCCCACGGAACAGCGCGACCTTCCGCGTTTTTAGCGAACAGCTCCAAAAAGAGAGCCGCCGTGATCGCACCACCAAAACCATCGCTTGCGTTCACATGATCGGCAAAGGGCGAACGAAGCGATGTTTTGTAAGGCTGAAACAGCGGCATACGCCACGAAAGATCGCCGCGCTCCAAACCCGCATCGAATATCTCGCGAGCAAGGTCGTCGCTATTGGTAAAGAGTCCCGCGATCTCCGAACCCAAACCAACCTTGATTGCCCCCGTCAAAGTCGCAAGATCGATTAAGCATGCCGGCGCCTCGCTCGCCTTGCGCTTTACGGCAACGTCCATCGCATCCGCGAGAACCAGTCGGCCTTCGGCATCGGTGTTGTGGATTTCAATCGCAAGCCCACTTCGCGATTTCACGATGTCGCCAGGCCGGAACGAAGCCGATGCCACCGCATTTTCAGCAAGGGATAGATAGGAATCGAGCGCAAGAGGCAGCTTTGAACTTGCAGCCCACCACTGCAAAGCCAAAACAGCCGCCGAACCACCCATATCTTTTTTCATCAAACGCATGGCCGAGCTTGGCTTGATATCAAGCCCACCCGAATCAAACGTGACGCCTTTACCAACCAGAGCAACAGGGCGCTTTTCAACGCCGCGAACTTTTGGTCGATACGAAATATGAACCAACCTTGGGGCCACGCTCGCGGCACCACCCACGGCCAAGAGTAAATTCATATTTTCAGTTTTCAAACGGCGTTCGTCCCAAACATCGACCTTCACGCCCGCGACCCCTTTCATCAACTCGCGAGCAAACTCCGCGTAAGACTCCGGGTTGAGCGTTCCGCCAGGCAAATTCACCAAGTGTCGTGCGATATTCATCGCGATGCCAAGACGCGCGCTTTCTTTTACGAGGGACGTGGCAGATTCCTGCTCGATTTCAACCGAAGGAATGAGACGCAGCTTCGGACGCGAAGCCTGCGATTTGAATCCCATCGTCTCGGCGAACGAATAGCTCGCGACCTCAAGCCCCACCAAGAAACCTTGCAGTTCTTCTTTTGAAGCAAAAGAAAAATCGAGAACAAGATCTTCAATCTTAGCCGTGCGCGCACCCTGAAAAACAAGGCCGGCCGTATCGCGAGCTCGAGCGAATACCGACTTCTCCAATGGGTCGGCACTCACGTCGGCCCGCTCGCTTTCGTGTCCGAATCGAAGCAACCACACAGGGCCGTCACCAAGAGTCAGCGCCAGTACATCACTTACCGCCGGGCCTTTTTGATCGAGCCAAGTTTGAACCTGCTTTTCTTGCCAAGCCGTGAAGTCGCGACCGAGCTGTGCTGCGATCACCTTCACGGTCGCGCGAGCTTCAATGG
>JAVFAU010000305.1:0-3576 GCA_034002335.1 Bdellovibrionales bacterium
GCTTCCGAACAACACGCCGATTTTCATACGGATCTGGTTGATGAAGATGACCATTGTCTGACTACGTGAAATCGCAGCCGTAAGCTTACGAAGTGCCTGTGACATCAAACGAGCTTGCAAACCGACATGGCTATCGCCCATGTCACCTTCGATTTCCGCACGAGGAACGAGCGCGGCAACCGAGTCGACAACCAAGACGTCGATCGCGCCTGAACGCACCAATGTCTCCGTGATCTCAAGAGCTTGCTCACCCGTATCCGGCTGCGAAATCAAAAGATCTTCTGTGCGAACGCCAAGCTTTCGTGCGTACCCAACATCAAGCGCATGTTCCGCATCGACAAACGCAACGACGCCGCCCGCTTTTTGAGCTTCCGCAATCGTCGAAAGAGCGAGCGTCGTTTTACCCGAAGACTCCGGCCCGTAAACTTCGACGATACGTCCCTTTGGCAATCCGCCAATGCCGAGCGCGATATCAAGAGAGAGCGAACCTGTCGAAACAACTTGGACATCGCGAACCAGCGGCTCGTTCGTTCCCAGACGCATGATCGACCCTTTGCCGAACTGCTTTTCGATCGCTCCGACAGCCAGCTCCAAAGCCTTCGCTTTTTCAGCCTGCGCCTTTGCATCAAGAGCCGCTGCCTTAGTGTCCACTTTTCCAGTTTGGTTCATCGTTTGAGTCGCCATGTTCTACCTCTACGTTTTCAATTTTTAAGCGTTCGTAATTTAAGCGTTGTACATTTCTGGGCGCATGAAAGCCGCCAACCCTTGTAGCGAATACCGTTTCCGCAGAATGATCAATCTTTATTTACACTAAACTTACACGTTGGACGAGGTGCGGAATATTTCATCCAGACCTTGGTCCTTCCCATCCAGAGCCAGTTCTAACACTTCAACCACGAAACGAGCCGACTGGTCTTGGATTGCTGCACGGTCGCCATCAAATTGCTTGGTCACGGACCATTCGACACCCGGTCCCACGATCGCAAAACACACGGTTCCCACCGGTTTTTGCGGCGTTCCACCCGTTGGGCCGGCGATCCCCGTGATACTCGCTGCCCAATCTGAATGCAGAAGCTCACGAACGCCGCGGGCCATCTCTCGCGCAACCGAAGTCGAAACAGCACCCTGCTGACGAATCAAAGAATCCGACACAAACAAGACTTCTGTTTTCACATGATTGGCGTAAGCGACGACACCACCGTTGTAGACATCCGACACGCCAGCCAACGAAGCCAGACGAGCCGAAACCAAGCCGCCCGTGCAGCTTTCGGCGAGCGCAAGGCGCTGCCCTCGTTCCCGAAGTCGCTCGACGAGACGAACCATATCTTGAGCCATTAAAAAATACCCCCGCCTGCCACGTACTCAGGCCCTAAAAGCGTCGTGCGACTTGCGATGAAATGCAAAATCAGATTCGCAATCAAGCCGGCCGCCACATCGTCGATCACAACTCCCAAGCCGCCCTTCACCCTTTGATCAAGGCGTGAAATCGGAAACGGCTTCAGGATATCGAGAACACGAAACACGATGAAGGCCGCGACAAGAGACATCCAAGTCAGCGGCAACCACGCGAACGCGATGAGATAGCCGACGACTTCGTCGATCACGATCTCTTGCGCGTCATGGAGTCCTCGCTGCTTCTCGTAAGCACTCGCGATGAATATCGCGAAGATCACCATCAACGCCGTCGCGATGAGATAGAAGCTCGGTCCGATCGTCGCAAACAAAAAAGCGATCGGAACCGCGACCAAAGTTCCAAACGTACCAGGTGCTTTCGGACTGCGTCCCACGAACCCGGCCGTCGCGAAAAATGGAACGAGAAACGTCGTGAAAAACTCTTTAAATGGACCGCGTGCAAACATGGCCCGACGTTCGCCCGGCTCTGGTTCGAAGTCAAAAAGGTCCGGGATATTTACATCGAGACTCCCCGTCGGCACAGCGCACGCGTTAAGATTGAAGCACACCCGGGAGTGCTGCATGTCCTTGTCCTTAAAAGAGATTCTCGAAATGGCCATGAGCAAAGGGGCCAGCGACGTTCATCTCAAAGCCGGTCTCGTTCCCGTCATTCGCAAACACGGCAAACTACGCCCCTTGAGCCAAGGCCTCGTCCAACTAACCGCGCATGATGTCGAATCGATGGCCAACGAAGTCCTCGACGACGATCAACGTGCTCATTTTCAACGCTTTAAAGAAGTCGACTGCGGCTATGGAGTTTCCGGCCTCGGGCGCTTTCGCGTGAACATCTTTCGCCAGCGCGGTTCCGTTCGCATGGTCATTCGCACCATCTCTTCGTTCGTGCCCTCGGTCGACAGTTTGAATCTCCCTTCGGTCATCAAAAAAATCGCGGACTTCGAGCGCGGCCTCGTGCTTGTGACCGGCATCACCGGATCGGGTAAAAGCTCGACGCTCGCCGCGATCATCAACGAAATCAACAATCACAAAAACAAACACATTCTCACAATCGAAGACCCCATCGAATTCTTGATTCGCGATAAAAAAAGCATCGTCTCTCAAAGGGAAATCGGACAAGACACAACGACCTTCGCTCACGCGTTGCGAGCGGGTCTTCGCCAAGATCCGGACGTCATTCTCATTGGAGAGATGCGCGATCGCGACACGATGGAAATCGCGCTCACCGCCGCCGAAACCGGCCACCTGGTGCTTTCGACCCTGCACACCTACGACGCGCAAGAATCCATTAGCCGTATTCTCTCGGTCTTCGAACATTACCAACACGATCAAGTTCGCCGACAGCTTTCAGGCGTTCTGAAGGCGGTCGTTTCGCAGCGTCTTTGCCGACGAAAAGACAAATCGGGCTTCGTTCCCGCGGTTGAAATCTTACTCGTCAACCAGCGCGCCCGCGAAGCTATCGAAGAGGCGGAGCGCAACCTCTCTTTGCGACAAATCATGGAAGAAAGTCGCGACAGTTTTGGAATGCAGACGTTTGATCAAAGTCTCTACGAACTCGTGAACAACGGGCTGATCGACTTTGGAGAAGCGTTGCGGCTTTCGACGAATCCGGACGACTTCCAACTTCGTTTCAGCGGCGTCGCTGCGGGGCAAGATCAGTGGTTGGGGGGCGATTCGCACGCCACTCAGGATCGCGAAGATCGTTTTCAGCTTGAACTCGACGATACATCAGCCGAGGGTAGTCCTCGTGATGACGACGAGTGACCCAGAGAAAAGTTCAACTCAATCTCCCGAAGGCGATCAAAGCCGCAAGCGCCGGCCAAGCACGATCTCGGCCTACGACCGCCTTGTGGCGCTTTTGGCTCGTCGCGACCATTCCCGTCTTGAACTCAAAGAAAAGCTGACCCGCGCCGGCCACTCTCCCGAGGAAACCGCCGCGACCATCGCCATCGCGACCGAACGCAAATGGTTGCCCGACGAATCCGTCCTGGCGCTGCGCGAGGGCCAGCGTCTCGCGCGAAGTGGCAAATCTCCCAGACAGATATACGCTTGGCTCAAAAAAAAGGGGCTCCCGACCGACGGCTTCGCCGCCGATCCGGAATGTAAGGACCTCGAGCTCGAAGGCGCCCTAAAAACCGCCACGAAAGCCTGGCTTCGACTCGAACGCGC
>JAVFAU010000306.1:0-3566 GCA_034002335.1 Bdellovibrionales bacterium
AAATATGAAAGCTTCAGTACGAGCGGGAACTTCGCTAGCCTTACTCATCGCAGCTCTTCTTTTTGGGGGCTGCTCGCACGCGCAGAAAAAAACCGATACCCCTCTGCCCTTTCACGGCATGACCGGTTGTTTTCTTCTGTATAATTTGAATTCAGGTTCCTACGAAGAAAGCATCGACGCGGGCGACTGCCGAAAGCCACTTCCCGCTTGCTCAAGCTTCAAAGTTCCCTTGGCCGTGATGGCTTTCGACTCAGGCCTCCTACAAAGCGCAAGTACGACAATCAAGTGGGATGGCAAGAAGCGCTCGCGAGATGCCGAGAATCGCGACCATAACGCGCGAACTTGGATGTCCGAATCTATCGTTTGGTATTCGCAAGATATCGCAAAAAGAATGGGACGATCAAAACTCCAAAGCTATCTCGACGCCTTGAAGTACGGGAATCGAGATCTCGATGGCGGCCCTACCTCCGCATGGCTCGTTTCCCCAGCGTCCGATGCTCCCGCTCTCAAGATTACGGCATACGAACAAGTCGAATTCATGAAGCAGCTTTGGACCGACGCTCTTCCCGTTTCAAAACGAGCTCAAAAGATGGCGCGCGATCTCACTTTCATCGAAACTTCACCAAGCGGGTTTCGTCTTAGCGGAAAGACGGGATCAAACTTCTACGACGCTGAACGTACAAGGCATTTGGGTTGGTTCATTGCTCATCTTGATACTGGAAAGACCCGGTACATCATCGTCACAAACTTGAGCGACTTAACCGCACGAGGCCATGATGAGTACGGCGGAATGCGCGCGCGTGAGCTGACTAAAAAACTATTGGCCCTGCGAAGTCTTTGGTAAAATTTTGAGTTGACACAACGAGCGTCCACACGTCGCATCTGAGAGCGGCGCGACTTGCACTACTTCTTCATGAGACCCAATAAAATAGGCAATCATGATAGAGTTTCACGGCGTCACAAAAAAATTCGGGTCAACCAACGTTCTCAACGATCTTACAATTCACGTCAAAAGAGGTTCAACGGTGGCCCTCTTGGGGCTGAGCGGATCGGGAAAAACCACCGCTCTCAAACTCGTCTGCGGTTTGCACTTTCCAGATACCGGAACCGTATCCATCAATGGAACCCCCCTAACCAGAGACATTCTCCCAGAATTGAGAAAAGATATTGGTTACGTCATTCAAGACGGTGGTCTGTTTCCACATCTCACGGTTTACCAGAATCTAGCGCTCGTCGGACGAGAAGCTCAGATTCCAGATGAGGCGATACGGAGCCGAGTAAACGAACTCGCAGACATGACCAAGATTTCGAAATCGACGATGACTCGCTATCCACGCGAAATCTCGGGCGGTCAGCGCCAACGCGTCGGCATTATGCGCGCGCTCTTTCTGAACCCCTCCATGCTGCTCTTAGATGAACCTTTTGGCGCACTCGATCCAATTACACGAAGCAGTCTACAAGAGGATCTTCGAGCTCTTTGTCGGGAGATGGGGAAAACCGTTCTGATGGTCACGCACGACATCTACGAAGCCGGCTACATGGCCGACACGATCTTACTCCTCAACCAAGGACGTATCGCGCAAGCCGGAAGCTTGCGCGACCTTATGCTCAACCCTGCCAATGAGTTCGTTCAGCTCTTCACCAACTCACAACGTCACATCGGAATCGAAGCCTAATGTTCCGTCTCTCGCACCTCATCACGGCCGTAGTTTCATCTCTTTTCATTTATTCCACATCCCTCGAAGCCAGAACGGTTACGATCGGATCGAAAAAATTCACCGAATCGGTTATCCTTGGAGAGATCTCTCGAATTGGCCTCGAGGCCGAGGGCGTATCCGCCCGACATCTCGCCGAACTCGGCGGCACTCGAATACTTTGGAATGCCTTACTGTCAGGCGATATCGACACCTATCCAGAGTATACAAGCACCATACAGACGGAACTTCTTAAACGCCAATTCACCGACCTCAACGACATGCGCGAAGCTCTTAAAGAAATCGGCATCGGCATGGGTGAGCCACTTGGGTTCAACAACACCTACGCCCTTGGCATGACAAAGGCACGAGCCCGAGAGCTCAGGATAGAAAAAATATCGGACCTTCAAAATCATCCCAATATCAAAATCGGCTGGGGAGATGAGTTCAGAAGACGTAACGACGGCTGGCCCGGCCTCAAGGCCACCTACCGTCTTCCTCAACGTCTCGTCAGGGGCCTTGACCATGATATAGCCTATCGAGCGCTTCAAAGCGGCGACATCGACCTCAAAGACCTTTATTCAACAGATGCTGAAATTCAGTATTATGACCTCAAAGTGCTCGAAGACGACCTTCAGTATTTTCCTCGATATGAGGCCATCTTCCTATATCGTCTCGATACGGCCCGAGAGCTTCCAAAGCTTGGAGCTTTTTTGCGCCAACTGGAAGGGCGTATCAGCGAAGACCTGATGATTACGATGAATCGACGGGCCAAAGTGGAAAAGACCTCGAGCTCCGATATAGCGACAGATTTTTTAAATCAGACTCTCAATCTCGGACTCAAAGAAGAGATCGCGGGCCGCTGGGAACGCTTATATGTACGAACCGTCGAGCACCTGCACCTCGTGACTCTGTCTCTCTCCATCGCAATTCTTTTAGCCATTCCCTTAGGAGTCCTGGCCGCTAAGAAACCGCTCATCGGTCGATTTATCATATGGGGAACGGGCGGCATTCAAACAATTCCAAGCCTGGCCCTTCTCGTAATTTTGATTAAACCCCTCAATATGCTCGGCCTAACTGGGATCGGAGACACCCCCGCTCTGATCGCACTATTTTTATACAGCCTCCTTCCAATCGTGCGCGGCACGCATTCGGGTTTTTTGCAAATTCCACTATCTTTGCGGGAAACAGCATCCGTTCTAGGCTTATCTAAAAAGACCCAGCTACTCCGCATAGACCTCCCACTCGCCTTGCCTAGCATTCTCTCGGGAATCAAAACCGCGGCCGTCATGAATGTCGGCTTCGCCACGCTTGGTGCGCTCATCGGGGCGGGAGGATACGGTCAACCCATTTTGGCCGGAATACGTCTCGACGATTATCAATTGATACTCGAGGGGGCTATTCCCTCGGCCCTCATGGCTCTCGTCGTACAACAGGTCTTCGACACTTCTGAAAAGTATCTCGTGTCGCCGGGTCTACGAAAGTAGACTTTCGACCTCGCAACGAAGATCCGCAAGATAGCGCCTCATAATACCGGCCCGGCGTGCGCCTTCGGTTTTCGCCGCATTCGTATTTAATGTTTCGGCGACTCTCAGGAGCTTTTGATAAAAGTGATCCAACGTGAACTCACGATCACTTGGCTCTCGATGTTCGCAGAACGCGTCACCCTGAGAGTACAAAGGCCGCCGCAGAAGACCCGCTGTTACAAAACAGCGCGCGATGCCAATTGCGCCCAATCCATCCAGACGGTCGGCATCTTGCACGATTTTCGCTTCAAGCGTCTCGGCCACAATGCCACCGCTAAAACTCTGTGCTTCAATTGCGTGGGCGATCTCGCTTAAATATTTTTCGGGATACGATATCTCGCGCAAA
>JAVFAU010000307.1:0-3557 GCA_034002335.1 Bdellovibrionales bacterium
AAATAACGCATTCCGGACCTCCTACTCGTACCCACACGGCGACACTTTATGTAGCCGCGCCTTTGGTTCTCAAAACTATCTCATCTAGAATCACGTGAGTAGACGGTCTCATGATTTGACTGAGCGCGTTTGGTTACAAGGATAACGACTCGACAACCATCGTATGCAAAGCGGGACGAAGCTTGACGAAGCGAGTATTCGCTCTTGTCGGATGAACACGATTCGAAAGAATCGTGACGAGCAGATCAAGCTTCGGATCATACCAAAGCGATGTGCCTGTAAAACCTGTGTGTCCAATACTCGTTGCCGAAAACCTAGGGCCCGCACTTCCCGTGCGAGCTGTCGGCATCATAAAGCCCATCGCCCAGTCACCGCGAGCCTTCGGCACAGCACGCTTCAAGAATGAAGCTCCCGCCGCTGGAAGCTTGGAGCGCTCGGCTCGTACAAGATTCCGAAGCTCACGCCCATAGCGAGAGAGGTCTTCGATCGGGCCAAAAAGACCGGCATGTGTCGAGATGCCGAAAAGGGAGGCCGCATTTTCGTCATGCACCTCCGCCTGAAGAACACGCCCCTTCCGGTCGTCGTACTCCGTTGGCGCCGTCATCTTTCGGCGGCTCTTTGCAGTCACGCACCCGGGAGGCACCAGGCCTCTCGCTTGAGCACCCGTCGCGTGAAAGAACGTCTCACGCAAATCAAGGCGTTTGCGAACGCGCTCGTAGCAATCCGGTAACGGCTCAAGACTCGAACGCCTTAAAACCTCGCCCAGCAAAAGAAAATCAAGGTCCGAGTAAACGGCCGGCCCCTTGCGCGCACGTTTCAAATCGCCATTACGCAAACGGGTTTTCACGTCACGCAATAGAACTTGCGTCAACGCCACCCACGCCTCTTCGTGGTCGTGCGGCTGTTTCTTTTCGACAGATTTATAAAATGGCTTCCACCACGTCATTCCCGCCGAATGCGTAAGCAGATCACGAATTCGCAGATCCGTGACCTGCGCTTTCACGATGTCTTCTTCAAGCTCCGGAAACCAATCCATCAGGCGATCGCGCAGACCGAGGTTTCCAGCTTCGACCTCGTACATCAGAGCCGACACTCCGAATACGATTTTCGTAACCGAGGCCCAGTCGTATATCTCACTCGTTGTTCCGACCGCGAGATCGAGTTTTCGCCTACCACCTTGAAACGCCTGCAAGCAAAACCCTGGCGTCGCCTGAGTCCAGTCGCTTTCGTCTTCCGGATGCCGCCAAAGCGCGAGACGTCGAAGGAACTCCTTTTCAACCGACGATGCCATTACTTTGAGACTCCCGATTCGACCATCAGAGCACCAGCCGCCATATCAAGAACGGCCTTGGTCCCAATCGGCAGAGCTCTTTGGTTGACACCATGACCCGATGCAAGCCCAGTGAGCACGGGCACATCGTTCTTCTTTCCCCATGTCGAAGCGAAACGTTCGATCACATCTGAAAGACGAGACGAACCGTCCGATTCGAAACCGCCGGTGAACTCTCCAAAAACAATCGCGCGTGTTTTATCGGTTAAAACGCCCGCCTGAACCATCTGCTCCAGCAAACGATCGATGCGATAACCACGCTCCCCGATATCCTCGAAAAATACGATCTGTCCCGCAGTTTTCGGGTGCAACCCCGTGCCGATCGCAGACGCGAACGTCACAAGGTTCCCACCCGTCATGGTTCCACGAATCAATCCTTGCTTCGCGCTCGCACGCGCCACGAGCTTGCGACCGCCGTGCGGCCTTAAACCTTCGTAGGTCAAAATCGGTTCGTCGCCAAAGAGCACGCGGTGTAACTCCTCAACCTGCGCCGCAACCGGCAGCGGTTTACTCTCCGTTACCAAACTCGCATCGACCGTTCGGCCCAAACGATCCAACAAAGAGGCATGCAACGAGCACCAACCCCACTTTTTCCGAAGAAAAAGCTGAATGGTCGTGATGTCGCTATAGCCGATAAGCACTTTCGAACGCGCGGGCTTTCGAAGCTTCAGAAGGCCCGGAACCAGGCGAATGGACCCGTAGCCGCCGCGCAAGCACCACACTCCACGCGAGTCTTTAGCGGTCAACGCCTTCGCCAAATGCCTAAAACGCTTTTCATCTGTGTTGCTCGAGATCACATCGGGCCCGAAGAGATCTTTAGGGAGACGCGCACGTAACCCCCAGCCCTCAAGAAACCGCACCCCCGCTTCGACTTCCTCGTCAAGAGGACGAAACCCGGGAGACACGACGTCGATCAAATCACCAGGTTTCAGCGCTTGCCACTTTCCAGACGAGGCGGCGGATGCTTTAGAGGCCACGTATATTTCCCTTTGGCATGAGGTCTAGTCCGTAGAGAGGCGTGGGGTACTTCCCATCAAAGCAAGCCGCGCAATAGCCGCCGCTTTCTCCCTGCACGGCTTCCATCAGACCCTGAATTGTAAGATAGCGCAACGAATCCGCTCCTACAAAATGCTGGATTTCTTCGCGCGACTGCCGAGACGCGATCAGTTGCGACTTTTCAGGCGTATCCACGCCATAATAGCAAGGGCTCACTGTCGGCGGAGCCGCGATACGCAAATGCACCTCTTTCGCGCCGGCTGCGCGAATCAGAGCGATGATCTTCTTGGATGTCGTTCCCCGAACCAAAGAGTCATCGAGCACGACCACACGTTTACCTTTTAAGATGGCCGACTGCGGGTTGAGCTTGATCTTCACGCCGAAATCACGAATCGACTGATGCGGCTGAATAAAGGTCCTTCCGATATAGTGGTTGCGAATGATGCCTAGCTCAAACGGTTTGCCACTTGCGGCGCTGTAACCAAGGGCCGCCGGCACACCGCTATCGGGAACCGGAATAACCAGATCAAAATCAATTCGATCGTCACCCGTCTCTTCACTATCTTGCTTCGCAAGTAACTCTCCCGCACGCTTTCTCACGCCGTAAACACTTTGCCCGAAAACGACCGAGTCGGGGCGAGCGAAATACACATGCTCAAACACGCAGGCCCGACGCGGCTTCTTTTCGCCATAGCGAATGGAGTGTTCGCCGCTCTCATCGACCCACCAAATTTCTCCGGGCTCGATTTCGCGCACGAAGCTCGCGCCGATCAGATCAAACGCGCAGGTTTCACTTGCGACAACCCACGCCGAACCCAAACGCCCCAAAACCAGCGGTCGAAACCCTTGTGGATCACGGGCCGCGATCAAAGACTTATGCGACAGCACAGTGATGCTGAACGCACCCTCGAGCTGCGCAAGTCCTGTCTTCAGACACTCCACCAAATCCGCCGAAGGGTGTTTCGCGATCAAATGCAAAATCACCTCGGTGTCGTTGGTCCCCTGAAAAATCGAACCCTCGGCTTTCAAACGCTCGCGAATTTCGCCTGCATTGACGATGTTCCCGTTATGCGCGACCGCGATCGGACCGTTAAAGAGACTCGCGTGCAAAGGCTGCGTATTCGCCATCAAATTCTGACCCGTCGTCGAGTATCTGACGTGTCCAATCGCGGCGCTGCCTTTTAAGGTATCGAGAATGCCGTCGTTAAAATCTTCGGAAACAAGGCCTGGT
>JAVFAU010000308.1:0-3556 GCA_034002335.1 Bdellovibrionales bacterium
ACTTCGTCTCCCCGGTCGAGCCCACCGTGATTCGCCGCCCATGCAAGCCCCCGGTAGAAGGTTCCCGTTGAAACCCAAGACCAGCCAAAACGACGCGCAATCTCCCGAGAAACCGAAGATTTACCACTCGCCGCCGGACCATCGATCGTCACAATGGGCGTCGCAGCCGGTGTTGTTTCAGAAACACTGGATACCTTGTCAGAAGGCACAGAACTCTCCCATTCTGCCCGAATAGACTCCATTGGAAGGGTCTCGATTTGCTCGGTCTCAATTTGCGTCGTCTCGATAGGCATGCCCCAGTCCTATCAAATCGGCGTCGGCTGGGGTCAAGAAAAAGACCGGAAATTCTGACGAGATGACCCAATAGGCAACCGCTGCGACGCCCAAGCATTAGGCACTCACTGCAAAACGCGAAACCCTTGCGCCATAAGACGCTCGTGCAACCTCTTAATTTGCTCTTGATTGGAAGTTTCAACCAGAAGGTCAATGCGCGTCTCACGCAAACCGAGCTGTGGCGAAACGCGGTCGTGATGAACCTCCAACACATTGGCTCGCTCTTCAGCCATGACGGCTGTGATACGATTCAAGTTGCCTGGCAAATCGTCGACCACAACCGCGATGCGTGCAAGTCGATGATAGTGCCGAAGCCCACTCTCGATTACACGCGACATCACGTTGAGATCGATATTTCCCCCGCACAAAACGACGGCGACCTGTCCGCCTGGCTGCGCCGTCGTCACCTTGCCAGCCATAACAGCCGCAAGCCCCGCGGCTCCCGAGCCTTCCGTTACCGTTTTCGCTTTCTCAAGAAGGCTCACAATGGCCGCCGCGACTTCGTTGTCGTTGACCTGCACGATGTCATCAACCAGGCGCTTAATGTGAGTTTCAAACATAACCGGGCTCGCGTTCTTAATGGCGATCCCTTCGGCAATGGTCGTCACGCGTTTAGGCGCGATCCCCGCCGCAAGCTGAGCTTTTTTCTCGGCTTGGATTGCTTCGAACGATTCGCCTTTAAACAGGCGCATCATCATGGGCGCCTGATCTGAAACGACGCCGACGACGCGAATGGATGGCTTAAGCGCCTTGGCCGCGATCGCAATACCGCTAATCAACCCGCCGCCGCCGATCGGCACAACCAACGTATCGACGTTGGGCAAATCCTCAAGGATCTCAAGGCCAATCGTTCCCTGCCCCGCGATCACGCGCGAATCGAGATACGGATGAACAAAGATCCAACCTTTTTCTTTCTCGAGCTCAAGTGCCTTTGCGTAGGCATCGTCATAAACCTCGCCGTGCAGAATGACGTCTGCTCCGTGCGATTTCGTCGCGTTCACTTTCACGATCGGAGCCGTCACCGGCATGCAGATATGAGCTTTCGCGCCGACAACTTTTGCGCCATACGCCACACCCTGCGCGTGGTTTCCGGCCGAGCTTGCGACGATCCCGCGTTCACGCTCTTCTTTTGAAAGCGAGAGCATCGTGTTGAGTGCTCCGCGGATTTTAAAACTTCCCGTGAGCTGTTCGTTTTCAAACTTCAAAAAAACTTGAGAATCTTTGGGCGCGCGAGCAATCGGAAAGGGAACCTCTCGGAGCTCCGTGCGACGCACACGGTTCTGCAAAACTTCGCGCGCTCGGCGAATATCCTCGAGAGTAATCGCAAGAGACTCTCCCACCGCCTGGTTCACTGCTTCGTTCACTGCCTGATTGTCAGTTTTTTTATCCGCCGGAATTGTCGATTGCCCCATGAGTTTTTACTCCATCCAAAGAGAGAGTATGTTCTCGCGCAATTCAAGCGTGGGGTAAAAGACTTTCGTCGACACTTTCGACCGCGTCAGACCACCACTCCACAATTCCCACAATGCGGCGGTACGTTTTCATCGGTTTAGCACCATGCGCTTTTGGAAATGGTCGTTCGGGAAACCCTTTTCGAGCCGGCCCCTTAGGCGGCGAAAGATCGATGAAATAAAAGGGCGCAAAGCGAGCTCCACAGCTTGCGCACGTTTCAACACGCGCACCACAGGCCTCATGGACTTCGTTGCAACGATGGCAGCGGCGAATTTGAAACCAAGGGCTCACAGTCGTCCTCCCGCTTCAAGCAATCAGGTATCCTTGGGCCTGTGCAGCCCTCGTTCCTTTTCCCAGCAAGACGACCTAGCCAAAATAGACCCGGTGCGTTATCTCTATAAGGCTACGAATTTAAACCCGATTTGGTCTCCCCCGCACCAATCGCACACCCCTCAAGAGATCAACGGCGACGTCACCGCATTAAGCAGCGACGACAATCGCCGTCACCTCAAGTCCCTCCGAACGGTCTGTCGAGACCTACAGAACAGCACAGGCCGCTAGGTTTGTGCCGACATGGCGAACAAGGCCCGAGGCCCGATCGATTTTTACGATCACATCAAGAGGACACTGCGGCGAAGCCGCCCGCACCATGCTCAAAAGACTTCTGACTTTCCAGTCATGAATTACCGAACAATACCGAGCGTTGTCTTCGGAGCAACCGATCCCCTCGACAGAACCAAGACCGGCACCCGCCTCGGTTAAGTAATCCAGCCAATAACACCTTTGGCCGAAGGGTTCCGACATGCATACAAATCGCAGCCGAGGACTCCCCGAAGCATCAATCATCGTTCCGTAACCACCTTTATCATCAACGGCGACGAGCGATAGTTTCACCGTAACTTCTTGCGCCCTCGCGGCTCCAGCGGCTTTCCGACCAGATAGATGGCTCGATGTAGAATCGGACGCTTGAGACTGGCTACCTACGGAAATCATGAGCAACACTGACAACGAGAAAAAAACCGTTTTCGTAAATGCAGACGTAACTGCAGAAATGTGACGAGCGTTCATTCTGTTCCCCTCTTTGTAAAGGACTCATAAATAGTATGGTCAGGTTCAGAGTCGTATCTGCGACGGAACCCAGGCGAACTCTAGGTATTTTTTCTAAAAAAATTAAATATAATTTTATTCCAAAATAAACATCTGGTCTTAAGCAAACGAAGCCCTTATGAAATCAAGCAGTCGACATCGAGTCGATCAGGAGCTTCTCACTTTGATGCTAAACGAGATCTTTCAATACAAACACTATAAGAGATACCTGAGAGATCGCCTGACACATGAAACCAAATTCACGAAGGGCCTCAAGATCAAACTCGCTCGGCACATCGGCTGCCAACCGTCCTATCTGTCTCAGGTTCTCAATGGAGACCCGAACTTCACACTCGAGCAGGCGACGCTTCTCAACGATTTCTTCAATCACGGCAAAACCGAAGCCAAGTACTTCTTGCTCCTTCTTCAGCACGAGCGTGCGGGAACGAAACGCCTCAAAGATTTCTTCATCGAAGAAATCGAGGCTCTTCGCGAAGAACGCTTTAACCTTAAAAAACGACTCCCTGACACCGAGGAACTTCCCGCCTCTACCAGGCATAACTACTACAGTTCCTGGTACTACTCGGCGATTCATATCATGCTCTCGATACCAGAGTTTCAAAGCGTGACGGCGATTTCACAGAGACTGCGCCTGCCGCCATCTCTCGTAAAAGGCGTCGTCGAG
>JAVFAU010000309.1:0-3552 GCA_034002335.1 Bdellovibrionales bacterium
GCTCAGGCCAAGACTCACGGATCCGTTGATGTGAACTTGCTTTCATATGCTGAATTAATGCGTCTTCCGAAAGAAAAACAAGTTCTCTACATCGAAGGCGTACGGCAAATCCTCATCGAGCTTTCGTCACGCGATCAAACGGCGGATTCGAGGTTCTCCGATAGCGCAAGCGCGCCTGCCGCGACGCTTTTTCAGTGGTTGAAAATGATTGAATCTCAGCTCGTCATCTCCGAAGCGAAAGCTGAGCAAGTGTCTTTTGGAAGCTCCACCGGAAGCACGGCTTGTCGCGAGAATACAGACTGTTTGAGTGCGCTTCGAACCTGCATGACCTCGTTTAAGGCTGTCACCTGGGATTATGGTGAGAAAAAATACGTTTGTGTCGAAAACGAGGAACTTCGTAAGTTAGGCGCCGATGGTCGAGGTCAGAGACTGACTTCAAGAGCCAGAGCGCAGATTCGACAGTTCGAAGACACGTTGCTTGACCCTCGATTCACAAGCCCAAAACAGCCTGTGGCGGCGAGGTCGGACTCAGCACCTCCAGAGAATCCTCTTGTCATCTCGCTTGGTCGGCGACCGCAGGCACACATGTCGCAAGCCCCCGCTCTTGGAAACACGAAGCTGACTTTCGATACGGCTCCCGCACCGCCGCTTCCCGCGAAACCGGAGCGGCGGCAAGTTTCATCAGAGGTCAATGCTGCCACGAGCGCCGGTTCCGCTGATAGCGGCAAAGCGACATCGTGTGCGCCGGTCGCCGAGACTTGCCAGCCCCGGCGAGCGTTTCGCGGCAAAGTGTTTCAGGGCGAACTCGATTGCGTGATGGCCGGGATGGTGAGTCAGCTCGATACGCGCAATCGCAAATGCCGAGCCGTGGTCGATTACGATCTTGGTGCGGAAGCGGCCGCCTGAAGTGCGATCACGGACAAACAATGTGCAATCCCCTGCTGTTTGGAGCGGTCAATTCGACCACCGCGATTTGCGTTGGACGAGGGAAAAACATCACGGAGCAATATTCAAAGATATCGACCGCGCGAGATGCGCATCGTTTTTTAAATCGGGATGTCGCGGGCCTTCAGGAGCGATGGGATGAATTCAAGGCCGGGATGCAGAAGGTCTGTCAGTCAGGGACGATTCAAGCTCAGTTTCACTGTGCAGAGTGCAATATCATGCGCAAACGTCTTTTTGAACTTCACTCTCGAGTTGTTCAGGACCCTTGTCGTGAGGGCGAGAGTTTGATGGACGGAGTGGATCGCACGATACGCTCAAAATCAAATCGTGCGGTTAAGTAAATACGGTACAAGCGATTACGGTCGCTTTACTTGGATGATGTAGTGAACTCCCCGCTCTGGGTCCGAGACAATTCGGAATTCGGTTCCTTGATAGAGAATGAAACCAGAAACCATGCCGTCTTTGGTCGTCAGTTGAATACGACTATTTGGATCGTCTGACGCGAATCCCGAGTGCATGCCTTCGTTCACTTCATATCCGGACAAAACCTTAAGGTGAAACACAGGTTGGACACCCGGGAAAAGTTCAAGCGGCAAGTTTGATTCTTGTCCCGGTTGCCGAGAAAGACTGTGGGTCGAGAGTACGACAGCCCTTGCGCGCGCGGCACGAATCCCCGTGCGATCTTCGATCTCTTTGGTCGAAGGCGTATCGCGAAGAGCGATCACGAAGGCCCCACTGCCTCTTGCTTGAGGTCCTGGCGCCTTGCCCGAGTGGTGTTTTGGCTCACTGCCCGCGCTGGATCTCGAGGTTTCTGACGGCTGTGATGAGTCCGTGAAGAGCACGAAACCGGCTGGTTTGCGATCTGTTTGTGAGCGAATGAAGTTGACGGCTAGGCCTGTCACGACCACTAAAACGGACGCGATACCCAAGAACCAAGGGAGCCAGTTTTCAGCGGTTTCCCACTTGTGGAGCAACCATGTGCGTAAGCGAGAGGGCTCTTTCATGCCCCTTCAGTTTATCAGATTCCAGACTCGTCCGTTTAGGCTTTTTCCTTAGCCTTCGATAATTGGGCCGCTCGTCTGCGAATCTGATCGAAACGAGATGATGAGACGATGGCTTTTTGTTGATTGGCTGGACTTTGGTTCGCCATCTGTTGATTCGCGAGCTGTTGCATCTGTGTCACCCGTTCGCGGCTTGGTGGATGAGTCGAGAGTGCATCCGCAAGTGAAGCAAGAAGCGGTTGCGAACCCTTGTTGCGCTCTTCTTCCATTTTTTGAAGTTTCGCATAGAAGTCGCCAACACGTTGCGAACTGTAGCCCGCGCGCACAGAGGTGCGGAAACCGATACGATCGGCTTCCATTTCATCTTCACGCGAATTCGCCATGAACTTATATTTCTGCACAAGAAGCCCACCCGCGCCTCCGGCTGCTGCTCCAAGCGTCGCCGCTTTTTGCAAGCAGTCCGCATCGCGTGGAGGGCAAATCAGTTTGCCTAGCCCAAAACCAGCGGCGCCGCCCAAGAGACCGCCACCGAGCGCATAGACCCAGCTGCTTGTCCCCTTCTGCTGTGCCTCAATACGTTCGGCGGTATGTCGAGCCGTCACGTGGCCGATTTCATGGCCGATCACACCCGCGAGCTCGGCTTCGGTTTCGGCCATCGCAAGAAGCGGCGTTGTAACGAAAATAGTTCCGGCAGGTAGAGCGAATGCATTCACGTAACCAACGTCGACAACGGCAAACGTGTAGTTGTAGGGATTGCCCTCAAGCCCATTTGCTTGCGTAAGTTTGCGGCCGATCTCTGTGACATAGTTTTGAAGGGTCGGATCATTGAGCGGCGGATAGTCTTTTTTCATGTCTTGAAGCGCTTCACGAGTCATGCGACGTTCGTCGTCAACCGTGAGCTCAGTTTCTTGGCCGCGATTATCGCCTTCGCGATAGCGATTGCCCGATGTCGATGCGCAGGCCGAGAGTAAAAGCGGGACGGCGGCCAAAAAATGACGACGTCCCATGGGAGTGCGTGTGAGTTCTTCGAGAACGCGATCAAGTTCTTGAAGTGCTAGTTTTGAATCGCCCATTAGTCCTCCCAACGCTTGAAACCACGCTCTTCGGCTTGCTTTAGGTTCGAGCTATCGATTTCGTAAATGTTGATCTGCCCTGTCGGACTTCCGCAAACTTGAATGTGCATAAGCCCGTCGGCACGCTTTTCTTTGGCGTAAACGCGGATGCCCGCAAGTTCACGCTCCATTGTTTCAGGTGAAGTCCCTTTGCGCGTGCCGCACTGACGGCTGCCGTCAGGTTTGTACACTCGCGTACGCAAAGGCTTTTCGCCATCGTGGCTTTCCGTCGTCATGGCCACGGCCGGCTTTGTTTGATCAAACTCCGGCGCGCGCGGTTCACGACAAGGGCGGCTTGAACACGCCGTATTGAGGCTTAGAAGGAGTACGACTGCTGAGACGACTCCGACTTTTTCCATGGAAACCTTTCCGCAACTCGACGGTAACTAAGTTTCATCGCATAGAGATTCGCGGCCGAAGAAATAAACCAGATCTCGTTCTGATCCCGATCAAGCGCCGGTGTCGAAAGCAGGCCGTTGCCAGATTGATATTGC
>JAVFAU010000310.1:0-3528 GCA_034002335.1 Bdellovibrionales bacterium
CGTCGATCTGACGACGATACGAATCACCGCCATAGATACTCAAAACACGAACGCGCTTTTCCGAACCGATTTGCCCGAGGCTTGTGGCGACCTGTTGGCAAAGTTCACGCGTCGGGCAAAGCACGAGTGCTTGAGGCTTTCGCACGGAAGTATTGATACGCTCAATGATTGGAATACCGAACGCGGCCGTTTTACCAGTTCCGGTTCGTGCGAGCGCCACGAGATCGCGCCCACGCTCTTCTTTGTTTTCGAGGAGAATCGGCAAACAGCGCGTTTGCACTTCCGTTGGTTGCGTGTAGCCGATTTTTTTAAGCGACTTTTGCACGGGTTCGCTTAAATCAAACGCAAGAAATCCAGACACAGCCGGAGTCGCTGGGATGTTTTCCGGAGCATGCTCAGAGGTGCTTGCAGAAGAAAAAGCAGTTTCATTCGAATCCGACGAAGTCGGATTCGAACCATAGTTCGAATCATCAGACATTTGGGGTTCCTTCCGGCCAAGCAGTGCTTGGCACTTTTAAGAAAGACAAACCCCCGGGAAGCTCGATACCCGTGTCCACTTACACGGGTGTTGGATGAGCCAAATGCTCACCAGAGCACAAAGGAGGCGCTTTCTGCACTGCACCCTGATGCTCTCGTGGAGAAAGGTCAAAGATTCTCTGCGAAAAGTTGGAAAATATGCCCAAAACCAAGAATTTTAGACAGATTTTCCCCTTAAAAACACCGAGCACGTAGAGTCGGTTCAAATAGATTCATTCGATTCAGAGGGGGATTGATATGAATTCGAACCGTGCCGGGGGCGGCGTGGGTTCCGCACCTATAGGGCGACCTGCCCTATCTACTGTTCTGTTATCTGTCGCTATTTCGTTCACGCTGCCAAGCCTAATGGCACCCGCTCAAGGGTTCGCTCATGGGCACGCACCACAAAAGCAAAGTGGCCAGCGGCATACGTCTTATCATCATCATTCCGAAGCTTTTTTGAACTCGCTTTACATTCAAGCGCGCGTTCACGCGCCTCGCCTCCATACGTCGGGAGCGCAAACGTTCATAGCCCACCCGTCGTTGCTGCAACGATGGGGCGTGATCGCTTCGGAGGCCGCCGCCGCTTACAACCACCTCGTCAACACGCTCATTCTACAGCCCGAGATGACGATTTTCGATCCTCAGTACGGCCGCGAACGTGTTCGCACGATGTTCGAGATTCGCGAGGTCACCAAAACCTACGCAAGCCCTCCTAGTGCGGTCATCTTCCACGAACTCTCGCACGCGGAATGGGATCTTTATGTCGAAGAGAAAGCCGCCGACTACGATCGAGAGCTGCTCGCGGTCTTTCAAGAAGAACTTCCGAAAATAGCGAAGCTCAACGGCCTGTCGCGATTCAAAACCCGTCTGCTTGCCTCCGAGATTTTCGCCTACTATCGCGAAGATCTTTTGTTCATGATCCTGATGGATATGACCGATATCAAAATCGCAAGTGGGCTTGATCCAGATACCAATGCCTGCCTTCGAACCGGTCACCGAGTTGATACTCTAAAGATTCTTTGGCCAAACTCTCCGGAACACACGGCTTCATACAAAGACCGCATTCGCCTTCAAGATGTTTGGGTCATGGCCGAAGCCATCAACCTCGGTCCGGCGACAGACACGCTCAATCAAGCGCTTTTTCGCCATGCCGAACGCTCTATGACTTTTCCGAAGAACCGAGAGCATCTGTTAAAAATGCTCCAACGCGATCAAAGTCTTCAGCGAGATCTAACCCGCTGCCGAGAAGCCAAAAGTACATGACAGCCTTTGACTGGGTCGACTAAATCACCCAGTCATGACGACACGAAATGCGATCACTAAGGCCAAGAGATTAAACAGCAAGTCCGCTTCGCGAAATTTTTCACGCAAAATTCTTTTGCTCGGTTCGGGCGAGCTGGGCAAAGAACTGACCATTTCTCTTAAACGCCTCGGCCAGACCGTCATCGCCGTCGATCGTTATCCGAACGCGCCCGCGATGCAGGTCGCGGACGGGTGCGAAGTCATCAATATGCTCGACGGCGAAGCACTTGAAAGTCTTGTTCAAAAGCATCAGCCCGACTTGATCGTTCCAGAAATCGAAGCGATTCGCACATCAAAACTCGTCGAACTCGAGGCGCGAGGATTCAGTGTTATCCCTACTGCCGAAGCCACGCACTTGACCATGAACCGAAACGCGATTCGTGATGTCGCAGCCAATGAGCTCAAAGTGCGAACCGCGAAGTTCATGTACGCCAACTCGGCGGAAGAGCTTGTGACGGCCGCAACGAAAATCGGCTTCCCGAATGTCGTAAAGCCCGTGATGTCTTCGTCAGGCAAGGGGCAATCTGTTGTGAAGTCGCCCAAAGACGTGATTGCGGCTTGGGAGTATGCCTGCGCCGGAAAACGCGGTGATCAAAACCAAGTTATCATCGAGGAGTTCATTCAATTTGATCTGGAAATCACGCTTCTCACTATCAAACAACGAAATGGAAAAACACTCTTCGTGTCTCCGATCGGCCACAGACAAGAACGCGGCGACTACCAAGAATCGTGGCTTCCGGCAAAGCTGACTTCGGCTCAGCTGAAAGAAGCCCAAAAGATCGCGAAGAAAGTGACGGACCGCTTAGGAGGCGCCGGACTTTTTGGAGTCGAATTCTTTATCGGAAAAAACGGTCACGTTTATTTTTCGGAACTTTCACCAAGACCCCACGATACCGGTATGGTCACGCTCATCTCACAAGATCTCTCGGAGTTCGACCTTCATGCACGGGCAATTCTTGGGCTTCCGATTCCTAAAATTCAGTACGGACTTCCCTCCGCTTCAGCCGTTGTCCTCGCCCCTTCAAAGACAAAAGACGACTCTCTTGCAAGAATAAAAGGGGTCGAAAAGGCTCTGGCTCTTAAAGACGTCGATGTTCGTGTTTTCGGAAAACCAACAGCAAAACCGTACCGCCGCATGGCCGTCGCGCTCGCAAGAGCGAAGTCCACGCTCGCTGCTCGAAAACTCGCCGCGAAAGCCGCGGGGCTCGTTCAGGTTGAAGTCATTAAGGATTCGTAGACGCGAATTCGTAGTACATGCGCCCGTCAATCAGCTCGACGGGCGGAAGTTCGTTTAACTTCAAACTCGTCTTCCAGTCGTCGTTTTCAAACTCAGAGATATACCGTCGCAGGTCGAGATCGTTTTTTTTAAAGACCGGCCCCATCATCTGGGCAACGAGGGTCGGTACCGGCGATTTAACGATGTAATCGCTGTTCTCATAAAACTTCCGGTACTGCAGACGATATTTGTAATCAAGGTCCTGTACCTGTTCGAAGCCGGTGTACTTGGGACGCTCTTCCAAAGCGAAGTGGCGCTGGTAAATAGGAAGCTTACTTGAAACGGAGTTTCGTTTACCTTCAATACGATCGTTCCAAAGGTCGCACCCCATCTCGTCAAGAAACCAACTCAACATGATTTCCGGCGTGAACTGAAAAAAACCGGGCGCCGCATCACGATTCTGCAAGAGAAAGTGGCGATACCAGCTTGCG
>JAVFAU010000311.1:0-3520 GCA_034002335.1 Bdellovibrionales bacterium
ATTGGCTACAGATCGAGCCTATTCAAGATGCAACATAAACCTTACTCACACCCACACTCACTCCGAACGCACATCTGACTCCTCGCGCCCCTAAGTCCTTTCCTGCTCGCGGCCAATGCCCGCGGCACAGCTGATTCCTCACCTCAAAGCGAGCAAGAGTACTATGTTCTAACCGACCGTTTTTTGATTGATGAGCTTAAACCGAAACTCTCCGTCGAACCTCTCGCCGAACACTCCGGCACGCAAACGGTACTCGTCAGGCTTTCTGAATCGGAGCTTCAGGCACTCTCCCACACGGCCCATGATCATCAGCGCTGCGGTGGCTATGAACTCCTAACGGATATCCCAGCGGAAGCAAAAAAAGGAAACCCACGACATCTGGCCCAGGCTCGCAAAATTTCGAACGAGATATTCGCGATGTTCGACCAGCAAGCAAAACGCGATACCGAATATGCGAGCAAAGCACGCGCGACCGTCGAGACTCTCGGCAAAAACCCACTCATTGAAGCCGCGATCGCAGAAGTTTCAGAAACAAACCTGCGCGAAACAGTCGACTTCTTGTCTCGTTACCCTTCACGCAATCACAAAAGCCGCGACGGTCAAGATGCCGTCACGGCCTTTCGACAAAAAATCGAATCGACTTTGAAAGACGCCAAACTCCCCTACAAGCTCGAGTTCGTTCAACATCAATCGACTCCGATGAACTCGATCAAGCTTACTTTGTCGGGCCAAGGCGCGCTCTCAAACGAGGTCGTTGTCCTCGGAGGGCATATCGACTCGATCAATTCTTCGTTCTTTGGCGGAGGCTCCAAGAAAGCGCCTGGCGCCGACGACAACGCGTCGGGATCGGCGAACATTCTCGAAGCCGCTCGTATTCTTCTTTCGCAAACGCAAGCACCCAGCAGATCGTACGAATTCTATTGGTATGCAGGCGAAGAGGGCGGGCTTCTCGGCTCCGCCGAAATCGCCAAAGCCGCTAAGGCTGGCGGCAAGAAAATCGTCGGCGTTCTTCAGCTCGATATGACTCTTTTTCCTGGCGACGGCGAATTCTCACTCGGCAGCATGACCGACTTCACGTCACTTGAGATGCGCGATCTTCTTGAACGCATCAATCGAGACTACATTGGTGCGACGATCATCGAAGACAAGTGCGGCTACGGCTGTTCCGACCACGCAAGCTGGTACCGCAACGGTTTCCCGACTCTTATGCCGTTCGAAGCGACGATGCGGAAAATGAACAAAGCCATTCACACCGAGCGCGACGTCGTTTCGACTTCGCTGAGCTTTCGACACTCAGCTATGTTCACGAAAATCGCGGTCGCATTCATGATGACCCTCGGGAACCCATAGGTCCCCCAGAGCCGGGCTCAGTACACCGTTTCGAGGGTAAAGTCCCCTGCCCCCGGAACGGCGAACGACTCGTGTGCCTTCACAATGCATTGCACGAGATCATCGCGCAACGCATGCTCCGTCCCCACCGTGCGAATTCCAGAAAAAGCCCCCGACTTGAAAGTCGATTCAAACTTAAGTGTGCCCGCGCGAAGTGGGTCGACTTTCATTCCTTGCGACGCACACTCTTGGAAACGAGCCAACAGCGGCTGTAGAAGCGAATCTGAACGATCAAGCCCAGACGCTTTCACTCTCACAATCTCATCTCGCGACTCAATTGAACTCGGCAACGCTTTGCCGGAGAACCCGGAAATCAGCTGTGACCCCGTCGAAGGCCAAGTCGCCACCAGCTGCGAAGCAAGATTCGTATTCTCCGTACGACCACCTTCGCGCACAGCGACGAGTGTTCGGTCGTTAAACTCGAAGACGAACCAACCAATCACCGAAATCGAATCGGCCTTTACGATAAAACCATCTCGGAACAAACCTTCGAGATCCCAAATACGCGTAAGCCCGCAACCAAGACGGCGCGCGTCCCATGTTCCCGGTTTAAGCGCTTGAATCGAGACCGGCTGCTTCGAATCGATCTTCAGGAGAACCGTATCACCGGTCTGACGATGACGCACACGCAGACGACACCCAGAATCACCCACGAGACGCGAAGAACCCGCTAAAGTCCAAGCGAAGATCACCCCAGTCTCACGCACATCCGACGACGACCAGCTCGACTGTACGGGCGGGAATTGCACCGCATGGCCAGCCGCCTGCGCAACGACCGCTGGCGAATCCGACGGCGGGGGCGCCTCTAGTTCGGACGAGCGACGTGTTTTCAAACCCACACAACCGCTTAAAAAGAATGCTGCCACCAACGCGACCATTGCCGTCGATAAAGATAACCGGGCCACCGTACCTCCCTCACTTACAAATCGAATTGCAAGTCGAGCGTACTAAGGCGAATCGAGCTTAGCAAGAAAGGCGTTTCAATCCACGATTCATCGCGGCTCGTTCCAAAATCCAACGTCGTATGAAAGGAACTTCTTTTTTAAAGTCGAAGTCATGACCTTTTAGGAACTCACGATACGTCAATGGAATACGGCCGCGCGCGAGTTCTCGAATGTCGTCACGAATTTCTTTCGGACGAATGATTCGATCAAGCGTGCCGTGGGTAAAAAGCCACGGTGTCAGCCAGGCCCCGCCTGCATCCGAAGCCGAAGCTTGATTCGCCCACCCTTTAAAGAAGCCGACATAACTCGAAACGGCGACGATGCCCATAAAGGCGTCCGGTGAATGCATGACCAAGTCACTCGCCACACGACCGCCTTGGGAGTGTCCGAGCCAAAGGATATTTTCGGTCGCATAACCATGCGCTTTGAGTTCTTCAAGAAGCGAGAGCAGCTGATCTCGCACGATCGCCAACGATTTTTCGTGACGAGGCTCATCGTGCATCCACTTGAACCCATCGCCGAACTTCATAGGACCGTTGAGAAGAAGAAAGTCGAATTCCTTTAAGTCCAACTCCTCACCGATGCCTTGAAAAGCCTCAAGCCGATCGCCCTTGCCGTGTAAAACGACGCCCAAACGCCTGCGACCGAACGGTTCTTTCGACCGTCCGCGCTGAAATTCGAAATCAAAAAGGGTGGTGTTAAAGTCCGACACGAAGGCGCGATTATACCCTACCTGGCGGTTTTTCGGCGCATTTTCGAACCGTTACCGGTTTTTAATAAACCCAAATATAAAGAATATCGGACCGTCAAAAGATCGAACACTTTGACGTAGCCCCCCTCTCATCGAGTACCTTAAACCACGGATTCGCATCAGGTTCGCATCAACTTAGGAGCTTCAAAAATGACATCTCGTAAAACACAAGCCCGTTCCACATTGACTATACTCGCCCTCACCTTCGCCCTTGTCGCGACTGGCTGTGAATCGGCCGGCAAGAACACCGCGATCGGCACAGGCGCAGGAGCTGCGGCAGGAGCCGCTCTAGGCGCGATCATTGGCCATCAATCTGGCAATCGCGGAGCCGGCGCCCTGATCGGAGCGGCTGTCGGCGGTGGCGTCGGCGGACTTGTCGGCAACCGTCTTGATCGCCAAAAAAAGGAGCTCGAACAAATCGCAGAAACAAAACGTA
>JAVFAU010000312.1:0-3520 GCA_034002335.1 Bdellovibrionales bacterium
TTATAGCAAAGAATGATCTCTTTGCTCACATCAAGAGATTGTCCCGGCACGATGCGCGTTCGCCAATCGTGCCCCGGCACGGGCTTCAAGCCCCATGTCCTCGAAAAAAGCTCCAACGATTTTCGATCATAATAACCGACGTAGCGATTCCAAGGCGCGGGCCAAAGACTCAAAGCGTAGTCGTAAAGGCCTGTTCCGATTCCGTGGCCCCGGGCAGATGGATCGACATACACACCACGCACTCGAATGGTTGTATCCGAGATATTATAAACAAGCGACCAGCCGACTTGCCGACCATCGAGATACGCCGCAATAGGAAACAAAACAGTACGCTGAAACACGCTTCGTCCCGAATACTGAACCATCCCGTAGGGATTGTTTATGATCGGAATCCAATGATAGTCCTCAATCCATTTCCACATCGGACGAACCGACCGGCGCCATTCCTCAAAACTGATGATCCCATAAGAGACCCGCGAGTTCGATTCGTCACAAGACAGAGCCATACACCGCCTCCATCTCCACCGAAGGTTCACCTAACAAACACCAACTCGGAGTGAGCCAGGCTTCGTTTGATTTCGGATATTCCGCACGAAGCCGCTCTTCAAGCCCCTGAACCCAAATCTCCGGCAAAACTTCCTCTGTCGAAGATATCCCGAATTCCACAGCGAGGTTTGAGCCGTACTCGACGCGCCCTTCGACGCTTCGTCCGTTTTCTAGCGCGAAGCGCACAATCGCCGGCAATAGTTCCGGTGTCGCGACAAAGAAACTCGGCAACACGGCTGTTCCGAGAACGCGTGACGCCCGCCCCGCCTCAAAATCGCTCTCTCTCTCTTCGAGACATATATTGCGAGGTCCTACTTGCTTAGCCTTAACCTGATCATAGTTCTGATCAACGAGACGAGGCATATCCGAGTCGAGAAGATACGTTCCCTCTATCTCTCTTTGGCATAAAAGACCGAGAAGCTGCCGAGCATTCACTCCTCGATACTTCGCGCTGATTTCAAACGCGTCGCGCTCTAACTGCGAAAGCGTGAACGGTAAAACCCTGTACCTGAACTGTGGGTAAAGCTCCTTGAGTCGCTCGAGCTCGTTTTCTCCCGTTTTGTTTTCAGCAATCAAAGGGACCACGACTTCAACTCTATTCGCTTCAAGAGTCACACGTGAGAACGCCTCGAGCACGAGTCGGTTCGTCAATCGCCCCGTGTAGAGAACTTTAAGAGGGCCAAACTCTTGTAAGACTTCGCGTGCGGCGCAAGCGAACTCTTCTCGAATATCTTCGAGGCTTCTTCGAGGTTTCGCATGTTCCGTCCAGAACATACACGTCGATGACGTGCGAAAACCAAACGACTCTCCATTGTAGCCAAACAAAAAAGACTGTCCCACCGAAAGCTTGTTTACAGCGGGTCCTTCCACAATGGGAAACCCAGCCGGGGGATTGTGCGCGACGTTCGTACCGTTCAAACCATACTGAGCAATTTGATCCGCGATAAAGCGATCGGCTCTTGTTTTTGCGTCATACTCAATCACTCTTGATAAACCTCGTAGATGCTCAGACAATATTCAAATGCCACACGTCTTGTCGAGTCGCATATTCTTACTTTTCCCACTTCCGTTTATCGCGTTACTTCTCGCAAGTGCGTACTTCGACACAAGCCGTCTCGACTTTCAAACAATCGACTTCGTTTCAGAAACTCTTTTTTTGGGGTCCACGCATACCTACCTCTCTTTCGGCATCCTCCTGCTTCCCGCCGCGGCCCAGTGGTTGAGAGAAAGAAGATCCGCAGGCAGAAACTCCGTGGCGTGGACATCCGTTCTTCTCTGCGGCTCCCTCTTCGCCTTCTTCTACTGGCGAGGCGCCACCACCCTACAAACAAGTCTCGTTCGCGGATCGATCATCATGATCACCGACTCCATCTTTATTCTGCTCCTTTTGCATCACACCCTCTGGCAAGTGAAGGGCATCTCACTGGCTCTTTCGCAAGGGCGGCAAGCCCCACAAAGACCGCTCGCGGAGAGCGCTCTAAAAGGTTCCATTCACACCTATTTCTATTGGCTTCTTTTCTTCGCAAGCTGGCATCCGATTGCCGCAACCGTGCATCGCTACACGAAACTGCCTTTTTTAAAGGAGCATCTAAAGCTAATCGGCATGACCTCTCTTACATGCATGCTCATCGTTATCGCCCTTCTCATTTACGAAAGATGTTCCACAAGCAAAACACCGTGGGTGCAGGGCATTTACTTGGCGCGCCTACTCTCTTGGGCCCTCATCCCCATCTCCAAATATGGCGCGCTGATTTCACTTTCGATTCATGGAATTGAATACTTGTTCGTGATGTTTCAAATCTATTCCAAGGAATCCAAATACCTGCTTCTCAAGATGGTCGTGGGCCTGCTTGGTATCGCGTTCCTAATGCGGTACGCAGTGCTCGAATTCAACAAGTGGAACTGGCAAGAACCCGCCCCGATCGGGCTTTTATTTCTTTACGCAACGGCCCTGACGATCGGCACCGCTCACTATTACTGGGATCGCGTTCTCTTCTCGATGAAGCACCCCGAAACCCGCGCCTTCACAGGAAGCCGCCTTCAACCCTCAGGAGATCCCCCTTTGTGAAGCCAATCTCAGTCGAAACTAAAAGAAAGCTCGCGGCCCTCGGTCTAGGAGTCGCGGTCGTACTGATTGTATGTGAGTTGCTTATGCGGTTGGTTTTCTTCCTCGGATTCCGTCCGTCCAACGAAGCGAAATTCAACTCGGCTCAGACTCATCACAACCAGCCAAACATCATTCACATCGTCACGCTCGGAGAGTCCACGACGGATCAATATCTCGTGGCCCATGCAGCTTGAAGAGCGCATCAACCAGTATCTCGATAAAAACAGCGAGACTCCTTACCGAGTCAAAGTCACGAATTTCGCGCGAGGCGGATCGTCGTCACCTTTTCAGTTCGAAATGCTCAAAGCGGCGTTTCCCGAAGAAGGGCCGGACGTCATCATCTCGATGCTCGGAATAAACGATTCAAACCTAATGGCGGTCGATCACTACTCACTTTACAAAATGAGCTACCTCACCCGCTTTCTCTACTGGTCCTACATCGCCTATAAATGCCCCAACTGTTATCGCGACGGCATTCGAGATACCACTGGCCATGGGACCGCCATCAACCAAAAAGAAACTTACGCAATTAACGATACCAATCACCTTCAGAACACATTCAGCCAAGCTGTCGACTCAGCCCTCGCCGGCCCAGACCCCGAAAAGCAGCTCGAGCAGGCCTTCATATCCTATAAAGAAAAGTTCGCAGCTTTACGCGCGCGCCATCCAGAAGCCACACACATGGTCGGAGGCGAAGCCGGGAACCGCCTTTTCGCTCTTTCCCAGAAACCCGCTTTTCATAAAAAATTTCAGACTTTCAGAAGCGACATACTATCGTATGGAGAACAGCTTTTCGAAGAATTCAAAGATACCGCCGTCTTTGTACATCCCGCGTATTTGCAACACGCCTGTCATATAAAGTGGGCC
>JAVFAU010000313.1:0-3518 GCA_034002335.1 Bdellovibrionales bacterium
CGAAGTTATGAATGCACAAATCAATGCTGAATCTTTTGTTTTAGTAAGGGGTGCCGCCGGTTTTTTCGGTTGCGTGTTTATCGAATTGGTTCACGGATCCACGGATGCTCTGTTGGTTTTTTTGGATAAGCTTACTTATGCCGGAAACCGCAAAACCTACCGGCATGCGATCGAACAAGCCGTGCTCAAGCGCGAGCGAAATGGTTTACGGCGAGATCTCGCCGCGCCGGAGTTCGTAGAGGGTGATATCTGTGATCGTGAGCTTCTGGCTCGATTGTTCGAGCGGTATCGGTTTACGGCGATTGTGAACTTCGCAGCCGAGAGTCACGTCGATCGTTCGATTGAGTCGGCGGCTGAGTTTATTCAAACAAACGTCATGGGCGTATTCTCTTTGCTCGATGGAGCGCTTCGCTATTTTCAGGGGCTGGGCGAAGAGGCCAAATCATCTTTTAGGTTCGTGCAAGTCTCAACGGACGAGGTGTTTGGACAGCTGGGTGAAACGGGGGCCTTTTCTGAAACGACGCCATATGCTCCGAGTTCACCGTATTCGGCATCCAAGGCGGCGGGCGATCATCTGGCTCGCGCCTGGTATCACACGTACAAGTTGCCTGTGATCGTCACGAACTGTTCGAACAATTACGGTCCGAGACAGTATCCGGAGAAATTGATTCCGCACATGATCAACTGCGCGCTCAAGGGCAAGGCGCTCCCCGTGTACGGCAATGGTATGAACGTGCGCGATTGGATTCATGTGGCAGATCATGCGCGAGGTGTTTTGTTGGCCTTAGAGAGTGGGCTTCCCGGTGAGAGCTACTGCTTTGGTGGCCGCAGTGAGCGACGCAATATTCGAGTTGTCGAGGCCATCTGTGACGAGCTTGATAAACAGGTTCCTCGTGCGGCGGGTGGATCATATCGTGATTTGATTACGTTCGTGGAAGATCGCAAAGGCCACGATTGGCGTTACGCGATTGACGATGCGAAAGCCGAGCGCGAACTCGGGTTTGTGCGCGAGTTCAAGTCTTTTGAAGAGGGACTTGGCGCGACCGTGAAGTGGTATCTTGAAAACCAAACTTGGGTGAAAGACGTGATGATGGGAAAACGCGCGTGAAGGGAATCGTACTTGCTGGCGGAAGTGGAACGAGGCTTTATCCTTGCACGCAAGCTGTTTCAAAACAGCTTTTGCCGGTTTATGACAAGCCTGCAATCTATTATCCGATCTCCGTGTTGATGTTGGCTGGGATCAAGGAGATTTTGATCATCTCGACACCGCGTGATCTTCCGATGATTCAAGCATTGATGGGCACGGGTGAACATCTTGGCGTCCGGTTTGAATATGCGGAACAAGCCAAACCAGAGGGAATCGCGCAGGCCTTTCTCATCGGCGAGAAGTTTATTGGCGGCGATCCGGTTTGTCTCATTCTCGGGGACAATATTTTTTACGGCGAAGGGCTGACCCGTATGCTCGAGCAAGCATCGTCTATTCGAAACGGTGCGTGTGTGTTTGCGTATCAAGTCATGGATCCTGAAAGATACGGGGTCGTTGAGTTCGATAAGCAATATCGTGCGCTTTCCATCGAAGAGAAGCCGGCTAAGCCAAAGTCGCAGTGGGCTGTTACAGGGCTCTACTTCTACGGCTCGGACGTGGTGCAAATAGCGAAGAATCTGAAGCCGAGCGCTCGTGGTGAACTTGAGATTACAGATGTGAATCGTGAATACCTAAAGCGTGGCGATTTACAGGTATCCGCGTTCGGGCGCGGTATGGCTTGGCTCGATATGGGAACGGAGAGTGCTCTTCTTGATTCCGCAAACTTCGTGGCGACGATTGAACGACGTCAGGGGCTCAAAATCGCTTGTCTCGAAGAAATCGCGCTTTTGAAGAAAATGATTACCCTCGATCAGCTTCGCGCGCTGGCCGAGAAAATGCCGAATAGTGCGTACACGTCGTATGTCAAGCGTGTGGTTGAAAGAGGTTTGGTATGAACGGTGGCAAGTCGGTTCTTGTGACAGGTGGGGCGGGGTATATCGGTTCGCATGTGGCTCGTCTTCTTGTTGAAGAAGGATACGATGTAACAGTCATCGATCTGTTGCGTGAAAAAGGCGGAGTCGGGAACAGCTGGGCTGTGCCTGCCCGGGCGCGATTTGTACAAGGCGATATTGGAGACCGGGAACTGCTCGATACGCTTCCGCGGTTCGATGCGATCTTGCATTTTGCGGCGTTTATTCTGGTCGATGAGTCTGTTCGTGAGCCGGAAAAGTACTTTCTAAATAACGCTGTAGGCTCACGGACGTTGTTTCAGTATGCCGTCGATACCGGTGTTTCATCGATTATCTTTTCTTCGACATGTGCGACTTATGGTGAAGTTAAAGTCGATGCTATCTCTGAAACTCATCCACAAAATCCGATCAACCCCTACGGGCAGAGTAAACTCGAGGCCGAGAAGTCTTTGAAGGAGCTTTGTCAGCAGAGCTCGATCGGCGGAGCACGTGGCACGAAGTTCATTGCACTTCGATATTTTAATCCTGCAGGAGCGCACTCGTCTTTAGAGATAGGTCAGGCGCGGCCAGAGGCGACTCATCTTGTGAATGTGGCGGCCGAGGCGGCTGTTGGTAGGCGTAAGAAAGTGATGGTGTTCGGGGACGATTATCCCACGCCAGACGGTACATGCTTGCGTGACTACATTCATATTCAAGATCTTGCTGATGCCCATCTGTCGGCTCTGCGCTATTTGGAAAAAGGCGGGGATTCGGACTTTTTCAACGTTGGTTACGGTCGCCCTTATTCCGTGCGCGAAGTTCTCACGACAATGAAAGAGGTCTCGGGAGTGGACTTTGCGGTTGAGACCGTGGGACGTCGAAGTGGTGATCCAGCTCGACTTGCGGCTGACCCCTCAAAGATCCAATTCACTTTAGGCTGGAAGCCTCGTTACAATTCATTACGGGCGATATGTGAGTCGCACTATCTTTGGGAGAAAAAGCGTAGTGAATAAGCGGTTGGCGCAATTGGGGCGAAGTTCCTTTTCATTATGTCTTTTGGCGATTGTTTTACAGTCGGTTCTACTGGCGGGGTGTGCGACGAATAAGAGTAAACGATGGCTTACGACAGCAGCCGGTGTGGCTACTGGTGCGGGCGTCGGCATTATGTCCGCTCCTGAGGGTGAGCGTCGAGAGCAGCATGCGCTGTACTGGGGTGCGATCTTGGGGTTAGGAGCGGCGTTGGTCGCTCAAGAAGTCTTTAGTGACGAAGACCAGATTGAAAAGTTGAAGTCGGAGAACGAACGTTTGGGACTTCAGCTTGATATGATTCAAAATGCGAACAAGGTCCTGCTTAAGGAAGGCAAGGGCTACTTCAAGTCTCCGACAGGCGAGGAGTTTTTCTCTTCAGGCAAGGCGAAGTGGAGTCTTTTTCAAATCGATCTTTGGGTTAAATATGGGCCGAATCGAATGGTTCACCACGACAAGTTGATCGAACTTCTTCCGTTGGATTAGAAGCAGTGAGAGTTCGTCGAGAGATTCTCGTG
>JAVFAU010000314.1:0-3508 GCA_034002335.1 Bdellovibrionales bacterium
CCAGTTGGTATTCTGAGTTCGCCCCCCAACACTTGATTTTCTGCCCCGTCGTCAAAGCACAAGTATGCCTGTCACCAAGACTGACGTGAGCATAATTCTCTGCAGCGTCAATCGGTGTCGGCACAGTTCTATCGTCAGTCGTGCCGTCACCCACCTGACCGTAAGCATTGGAGCCCCAACATTTCAATTTGTACCCAGTCGTAATTCCACACCCATGCGCCCTACCCGTGCCGACTTCTAAGTAGCTCTCTGTCGCATCAATCGGCACCGGTTGCAATTGATAGGCGCCTATACCGCTCACTCCATTTCCGAGCTGCCCCGAGCTATTCCCACCCCAGCATTTCAACTTGTTGCCAGTCACGATCCCGCATGTGAAATCGCCCCCCGTGCTGATCTTCAAGTAATTCGCAGATGTATCTATCGGAATAGGCCTCAAACGCCGGGTCTGAGTCGAGTCACCCAATTGACCGCTGCCATTGCTTCCCCAACATCGCAATTTATCGTCCTTCGTAATCGCGCACACATGCCCGTTACTATCGTACAAACCACCACCGACACTCACAGTTTTATACACGACGTCTCCAGCACCGGAGTCCTTCACAAGACGTCGCATAACTTGTCTATCAACCGCGGTTCTATAACCAAATGCGGACACACCAGACAAAACAAACTGAAGCGCCTTCGAGCCCGAACTTGCACCCTGGTACTGGTAACTGACTTGACCAGAAGACGCCCCTCTTGGAATCAAAACTGATCCCGACGTCATGTTGTGGTTCGTGGGATTCACGGCCGTCGAGTATTGAGGAGACAAAGAGTACGAAACCGTCATATCCGCCGGAGCCGGCTCGCTCAACACAAGATCAACCGTATGTGTCGCGACGCCCGCGCTCTTTTCAACAACATCAGAGGCCGTGGCAAACGAAACAAAGACGGGGTTTTCCACCGCAACAGCACCCGTTGTCCCGACAGCAGCGGCACGATTTCCGGCACTGTCTTCCGCGGTCCCCGACCTGATACGAATCGAAAGCGTCCCCATAAGCGCTTGGCAGCCGTTTATGTAGATATCCATTATGTAGATATCCATGCTCGAGCCGATCGCGACCGAGCATCCTTCTGCGGAACCGACAAGCTCGATATCACTGACCTTAAGATCTGTCGTCACCGCTCCCGAATATGCAACTTGCCAACGAAACAACGTATTCTTATCACCAACGACCGGAAGCCCGCCCTGCACGGTAATGACAGGAGGCGTGTTATCGACCGTCGCAGCCGTCGTTAAGTCGAATAACGGCGCGAAGTTCCCCGCGTAGTCACGCGCGGTCGAGCCCGCGATTTCAATCTTAACCGTTCCATCGCCCGTACAAGACTCAAGAACCACCGACCGCGTCGCCGAGGTCGAGCCCGATGAAACCTTCGGAACAGCGCATGCGACATCGCCGGTTGTGATGACAGCGATGTCACTCGCCTTAAGGCTGATAACATCCGCGTCCGAATAAGTCGCACTCCATGAAAACGCCGTCGCGCTATTTCCTTCAGTTCTCGTCGGCCCAGTCACGACAAGTGTCGGCGCAACGCGATCCAAGACGAGCAATAAATTATTCGACTCGACGTTCATCAAAGGAGATGTCGAGCCCGCGTCTGATTCCGCAGACGAATCGACGACGGAACGAACAACACCCGCGGCCAATCGAACAGAAACCAAACCGTCCGCATTTGGGTTCAGCACAAACGAGTAACTGGCGCCAACGCCCGAAGCATCCGCGCCCGTAAAACCCGCGATCGTCGCATTCACGACTTCAAAGTCAGAAGCATCAAGAGCGCGCTGCGAAGATGTGGCTTCATCGAAAACCGTGACACTCACAAGAGTCCCGCGCGATCGAAACTCAAGAGTCACCGGAATCGGAGCGCCGTCGTTCGTGTACCTCGTCTCGAGCCCTCCCGCCGACGTGATCGCATGTCCAGTATTCGTCGAGAGATTCGGCCGTAGAGCCAAGTCTACAATCCGGTCCGAAGTGTCGTTTTCCGATTTTTTTTTCAAAAGGTCGCAACTGCCCACGCCGAGCGAAGACGCGATTAGTAGTGCTGGCAGAATCCACAAGATGTTCACGACTCACGTTCCTTTATGAGAAAGAAGTGATTTTCCTATCGCAAGACTTTTCGGATACGTGATTTTAGAACTTAAATATGGGGCTAGCCGACACATAAACTCAAAACCCCTAGCTTCAACAGAACGTCGCTGCCGGGGCTTCATTTAAACTTAACCTATGGATTAATTAAACATTAACGCTCGAGAGACTTAAAGCCAGTCGCCGCCGGGTTTAAAGCCGGTCCATTCTTTAACCTGATTCAACTGCTTTCGCGCTTCCTTGCGAGCGCGATCGCAACCATCCGCGATAATGCGATCAAGCTTGCCAGAAGCTAAAAGCTCTTTCTTCTTCTCGCGAGGTTCGGCCATCGCGCTTGAGATATTCTCTCCAAGTTTCCTTTTGCAATCGCCGCAGCCGATGCCAGCGGTACGACAGCCCTCCGCCGCCCACTTCAGATCTTCGGCGCCAGAGTACAGCTTGTGAAAGCTGTAGACCGGACACTTATCGGGGTCTCCCACATCCGTGCGACGAACGCGCGCGGGGTCCGTCGGCATCGCACGCAGAGTTTTCATGACGTCTGCGTCTTCTTGTGTGAGTTGAAACGCGTTGTTGTAAGACTTCGACATCTTGCGACCATCTGAACCGATCAGTGTCGGTGTTTCACTGAAAATCGGTTTCGGCTCAGGCAGATTGCCGCCATACAAAAAGTTAAACCGCTTAATGATATCCCGCGAAAGCTCCAAATGAGGAATTTGATCTTGTCCGATCGGAACATGGGTTGCGCGATAAACCGCGATATCCGCCGCCTGAAGCACCGGATACATGAAACGACCGAGGTTATGCGTATCCGTCGCCTTCGCGTCTTCGATCGCGTCTTTCCAGGTCGGAACACGCTCAAGCCATGACATCGGCGTCAGCATCATGAAGAACATATTGAGCTCAATGTGCTCGGGCACTTCGCTCTGAACAAAGATCACGTTTTTTTCTGGATCAAGCCCCCATGCGATCCACTCAGCGAAGATATCGCGAACGAAGAACATCACGTCGTGAGGCTCTTTGTAACGAGACGTCATCGCATGCCAATTCATGACGCCGTAAAATCCGTCGTAGTCTTTTTGAAGCTCAAGCCACTGCTTGAGGGCCCCGTTGTAATTGCCGATGTGAATATGCGCGGTCGAACGCATTCCGCTCATGATTAGCGAGCCTTCCGGCGGTTTCTCGCTCGCGCGTTTAATCTGAAGCTCTGAAGACGATGCGCTTTTAGAATCGTTCACAATATCACTCCGAAAACAGA
Organism: Bdellovibrionales bacterium; assembly: GCA_034002335.1. Taxonomy (GTDB): domain Bacteria; phylum Bdellovibrionota; class Bdellovibrionia; order Bdellovibrionales; family JAMPXM01. Next base: position 3,382 of record JAVFAU010000314.1, read on the forward strand.
AAGGACCGATGCCGCGATATTCGCGAACATGTTCGCGATATAACCGGCTGGGTAAGAGAGAAATTTCGCAAACCCGAGAAAGAACAAGAGAAGAAACACCATGCTCAACGTACGCTCGTGCTCTTCA
>JAVFAU010000315.1:0-3488 GCA_034002335.1 Bdellovibrionales bacterium
GCAAGACCCTCATGGCTCTTGCCGCGGGTCTTTTCAAGACGCTCGATGAAGGACGCTTTCAGCGTCTTCTCGTAAGTCGTCCGATTTTCCCGATGGGTCGCGATATCGGTTACCTTCCGGGCGATGTTGAGCAAAAGTTGAATCCTTGGATGCAGCCGATTTTCGATAACGTCGAATTTTTGATGGGCGCTGATAAAAAAGCGGCTGGTCGCGCGCAGGAGTTGATCAATCAGGGGATGCTCAATATCGAGCCGCTGACTTACATCAGAGGACGCTCGATTCCGAATCAGTATCTGATTGTCGACGAGGCTCAGAACCTGACTCCGCATGAAATCAAAACAATCGTGACGCGGGCGGGGCAGGGGACAAAAGTCGTCTTGACCGGAGACGCCTATCAGATCGACAACCCGTACGTCGACAGTGCGACTTCCGGCCTCACCTATTCGGTTGAGCGCATGAAGGGGCAGCGTATTTCGGCGCACGTCACTCTCTCGAAGGGTGAGCGTTCCGAGCTGGCCGAGCTGGCGGCGAATATTCTGTAAAAGCCTGCTTTGGAAGTTAGGAGTTGTCCATGGTCCTCAATCTCAATCCGCGTGTTGTGAGCTTTCATTACACTTTGAAGAACCAAGCTGGCGAACAGCTTGAGAGCTCGTTTGGTTCTGATCCTTTGATGTTTCTAGAAGGTGTTGGGCAAATCATTCCAGGCCTCGAAGAAGCGATCAAAAAAATGAACGCCGGTGACAAGCAGACGGTCACGGTCAAAGCGGCAGAAGCCTACGGCGAAGTCGAAAAAGACATGATCGTCGAAGTGCCGCGTGAGCGCCTGCCTAAAAAAGACGTCGAAGTCGGTGATCGCTTTCATGCGGACGCGGGCGACGGTCATGCGCAGGTCGTTCAGGTGGTCAAGGTGACAGACACGCACGTGACGATTGACGGCAACCATCCGCTTGCGGGCCAAGATCTCACGTTCGAAGTCGAGATCTCGGCGACGCGCGAGGCGACGAAAGAAGAATTGGCGCACGGTCACGCACATGGACCGGGTGGACATCACCACTAAAGAGCATTCGCTTTTCGACTAAAGAAAATACGCACTCGGGATTATCAAACGATATGAACGAGTGCTTTTTTTTACACCGGTTTTGATATTCAAGCTCTCACCTTGGGAGAACTCCCCGTTTTGATCAGGACATGATAGTTGCGTGTCACGCGTCTAGGTGTCCGAGTTTCTTGAGGGGGATTGAATGAAACAATTGAAAAGGCAGTGGCTCGTTTTTTCGAAGGTGCTTGGGGTATCGTTGGTTCTGGGATTCTTCTGTGCCGGTGGCGAGGCTCTCGCTCAAACGGTCGGTGGGGCAGGCGGCGTCGAGCGTCCGCCTCAATTTGTTTTGCTCGCCTTCGATGGGTCTTCTTCGATTCCAATGTGGCAAGAGACGAGACGGTTTGCCGCAGAAGCGAAACGAGCTGGTAAGCCTGTGAAGTTTACGTATTTCATCTCGGGCGTTTATTATATCGGCAGCGCGGATCGAAGGAAATATTTTGAACCGACTCGTGGCTCAGGCGTTTCGGCGATCGGTTGGGGCGGAGGAGCTTCGGATCTCTTGGCTCGCTACGACGAAACCAATCTGGCGGCGACCGAAGAGCACGAAATCGCATCGCATGCGAATGCTCACTTCAGTGGCGATAAGTGGGGCATGAGCGAGTGGCAAAAGGAGTTTCGCCAGTTTCATGAAATCATCTTTGATTTCTTTCGATTCAATAACTTGAATCCGACGCCTCGTTTTCCAAATGGATGGGTCTTTCCGGAAGAATCGATGAAGGGCTTTCGCGCCCCACAGCTTGGCGTGAGCCGCGGCCTTTGGGACGTGCTTCGCGATTTCGGATACCGCTACGACACGTCGGTGGTTGAGAAGTCCGACTACTGGCCACAAAAGCACCCGCAGGGCGGGCACTGGACCTTTCCGCTGGCGTCGCTTCGAATCGCGGGAACGGGAAAGCGCACGTTGTCGATGGATTACAACTTCTACGTGGCGGATTCGGGCGCCAAAGCTGATCCGGCCAATCGCGCGCTCTATCAAAGGCGCATGCTTGAAACGTATCTTCAGTACTTCGAATCAAACTACAACGGAAACCGTGCGCCGATCCACATCGGTCACCATTTCTCGAAATGGAATGGCGGCGCTTATTGGGAAGCGATGAAAGAGTTCGCTCTTGCCGTGTGCGGTCGTTCAGAAGTGAAATGCGTGACGTACGCGGAGCTTGCCGACTTTATGGACTCTCTTGAGCCGGGAGCGATTCAAAAGCTTCAAAGAGGCGAATTCCAAAAGAATGTTCCGATTCGACTGTCTCAAGGCATGCCGACGTATGATATCGAAATGCAGATTGCGATGGATACCGACGCGTTGGACTCTTCTTCGACGACCCGTTTGGGGTATAAACCGCCTGTCGCATACAATCTTGTGTCCACGCCACAATATTCGGTTCATTTACGAGGCGGGGATAGCGGGCTTGGAAATGGAGCGTATGTCGAGCTTCGTGTGAATGGCGAGCTTGTCGAAGTACAAGAAGGATTAAGTCGGTCGAGCCAGGGTTTGAGTCGGAATTTGAATCGCACTTGGAATCGCACTTGGCGTCGGCAGTTTCTTGGGGAAACGGTCGAGTTCGAAGCGCGTTTCATGAAAGCGCGTTTCACGAAAACGACGGGCGAGTATCAGGAGGCTGTTGAACTCGCGCGCGCGACGCACACGATTTACAATGTGGGGTTGCCTTCGGAGTTTATTTCGCGAGAGCCGTTTGAGGCTCGTGCTTTGTTGGGTGATCTCAACGAAGCTCACGCAGATCACGGGCATTGAGTTTTGGCTATTGCCGACGCGAGTGCCTTTGGGGTTGAATCGGCGTAAGCGCCGAGAATGCGGGAGATAGAAATGGGAACGAACACCGAGCCTGGCTCAGACCTGACGACCTTTTTTAAAACCGGGATTCTTGTTTACACCGATGGCGCGTGTTCGGGAAACCCGGGGCCGGGCGGTTGGGGCACGATCGTCGTGCGTCCCGACGGACGCGTGCGCGAGCTTGGTGGAAGCGAGAGTCAGACGACGAACAATCAAATGGAAATGTACGGAGCTATCCAGGCGCTTCGCGAAGTGCGCGATGACGATGCCCCCGTTTTACTTTGCACCGATTCTACTTACGTCATTCGCGGTATTACCCAATGGATTTGGGGTTGGCAGAAGCGTGGTTGGAAGACGGCCGAAGGCGGCGACGTTTCAAACAAGGAGCTCTGGCAGGAACTTGCGCGCGAAGTGAAACATCGTAAAGACCGCGGCGGTCTGACATGGCGATATGTCCGTGGTCACATCGGAGTTCCCGGCAACGAAAGAGTCGATGAGATTGCGGTCGAGTTTTCAAAAGGCCGACGCCCTAGGCTTTATGCGGGGTCGATCTTGCAATACAGCGTCGCTGTTCACGATTTGCCGCCCGAGGAAGCTCTG
>JAVFAU010000316.1:0-3487 GCA_034002335.1 Bdellovibrionales bacterium
CAGCGGCACTAGGGCGCGCAAAAAGAGCGTAGCATAGGCCATCGAGTAAAGAGGTTTTGCCGGCACCGGTTCGTCCGTGAATGAGAAACAATCCGCCATCGAAAACGGTTTCAAACGAGATTTCGGCGGTTTTCGCAAATGGCCCAAAGGCTTTGAGCTTCATGAAAAGTGGCTTCATGTTGCGTCCGCCTTGGAGAAAGCATCGAGTTCCGCAAGTAACCACTCGCGATCTTCGTCGGTGATCGTGTCGCTGGCCGCGGAAATAAGAAACTCCCCCAGGACTTCTTGATCCGAAGCTTCGAGCTTGCGGCGCACGCGCGCGGCCTGATCGGCCTCTTCCGCATCGGACCGAGACCAATCGATCTCGCGACCGACATGAAGCAGAGAAGGGAAGACTCGTTGCAGACTTCGGTATGCTTCAAACGGCATCACGGCATCTGTGAGCATGGCGATCACATAGTCGTCAGAAGGTTCCGACTTTAAGAGGTCTTCAAACTTGCCGCGAACCGAGCGTAGCTTGCGGCAAGTTTGAAACGGCAAAAAATCGAAACGATCGGTTTCAGGGCGATCGAGCGTAACGCGAACGACGCCCTTTTCTTGCGATGCCTCCGATTGAGAATAAGGAAAGAGCGAGCCCGAGTAGCGTATGCGTTCACTGCCAATGGTTTGCGGGCGATGCAAGTGACCGAGAGCGACGTAGTCGAAGTCTCGAAGAAGTTCGGAGTGCACAAGGTCGCTACCACCTATCGAGAGCGGACGTTCCGACTCACTCGGTTCCCCACCTGTGACGTAAGCATGAAGCACTAAAACGGAACGGCGGCCTTGGGCGCGATCATCGGCAAGAAGAGGTTTAAGTGCCTCGATGATGGCTTCGAGCGCCTCTTGATGGGTGCGAATCTGGTTTTGGCGTTCAAAATAAAGCGCCCATTCCGCGGGCTCGAGATAAGGAATGCCGTACACCGAGGCCGTCTTAAACCGTGCCGGTTGCAAAATGCTTTCTGGCGATGAAAACACATGAAGTCCGGCTCCGCGCAAAAGGTCGGCGTGGAGCCCGAGGCGGATGTTGGAATCGTGGTTTCCGGGAATCAGAACGACCGGTGTCTTGAGCTTTAAAACCGTGTCGGCAAGAAACAGATCGAGCCGTTTGACAGCCGCTTCAGGTGGAATGCTGCGATCAAAAAGGTCACCCGCCAAAAGCACGGCATCGGGACGCTCTGCTTCGATGAGCGCGCGCAACTCTTGAAGAGCAAGGTCTTGGTCTTCGAGTAAAGACTTTGCGAAGAGCGACTTTCCCAAATGCCAATCTGATGAATGCAGAAACTTGATCACAGACGTTTTGTTTATCAAATTTGACGAATGGATGCGAACTTGCTGGTATTAACAGCGGGGGGCGTCGATTTGAGAATTCCTGTTGTTTATACCCAGGTCATGGTTGCAGGCGGTGCAGCGGATCTGGGGTCAGAAGCCGTTAAGTCTGCGCTCGTGGCTCAGACGCTTAAAAATGAGGATTTTCCGGTCGATTTCGTCGACCCATTCCCCGTACTGGCCGAAGATTTTATTCGGGTTCACGATCCGAAGTACGTGACCGCTGTTTTGGCGGGTCGCGATGAGTTTGGCGGCAAGTTCTTTGGGCATTCGATTGAAACGATTCGTTCGTTCGCATTTGTGGGCGGCGCCTTTTTGACAGGCGCAAAGAAAGCCTTAGAGGCAAAGCGAGCTGTGGTTGTAGCCGTGTTGGCTTCGGGTGGGCAAGAAGTCGGTTGGAGTCGGGTCGATCAAGTCGAGTCTGATGGGCCTTTTAATTATCTGATGGTCGCGGCTGCGCATTTGATTCAGCACAATCAAGCTCAGCGCATCGTGATTCTCGATACGGACCCGCGTGGCGGCTCTGGAACCGAAGATGTGCTTTCGCAGACTGGATTCGGGGCGAACATACTCTACCGTCCAATGTCGCCAACCACTTCGATCGAAGAGGATCTGGCTCGCTACCAACCGGATCTGATTTTCTATCAAGTCGGGAGCGACGAAGGTCTGGCCTCGGAGCAGATGGGACGAAGAGATGAATTGGTTTTTACTGTCGCGCAAACGCTTGGTGTACCCGTCGTTTTCAATGTGACGAGCGATTATCTTGGGGCATTCTCCGCCGCTCTGCGTGTGCATGGGCCCTCGACGTAGTCGGCGAAAGCAGGCAGGATTAACTGATGCTGGCATTAGCTCTTCATTCTTCCGAAACAAGAAAACCACGCCATCAGGTGTTCGCGTCCGTACGTCGCACTTCGGGACCAGGCGGCGTGTTTCTGTGTTTCGAGGTGCAAGGTGAGGGTGTTGTTCTGTGGCCGCGCGCAATGGGTTCGGGAGCTTTGGTTGGCGAGGAGTTTCGTCGCGACGATCTTTGGAAGAAAACCTGCTTTGAGTGATTCGTCGCTCCGGCTCTTGCGACGGAAAGCCACTATGTCGAGTGGAACTTTGCGCCGTCGGGAGAGTGGGCGTCCTACGAATTCTCGTCGTATCGGAGCGACATGAAGCCGTCGCATGTTGAACACGAGGAAAGTCCGCGTCTTCGTTTCTCTCGAAATGAAGATCGCGCTGTTTGTGAAATCGAGTTTACCGTGTCGGAGCCGTTCAAACAGGGACAAGGGCGGCAAGAGCAAGTTCTCGCGCTGGGGCTTACGGCTGTTATCTTGGAACACGGCGATGATAAACCGTTTTACTGGGCGCTTGCGCACATGGGAGAGCGCCCTGATTTTCATATTCGCAAAAGTTTTTCTTATCGACTGGAGTCGCCGGCATGACGAATCAAAAATCGGGTTTTCGTTTGGGGTTAGATCGTTTTCTGCTCGATCGAGACTTGCGAAAGAGCTGCGCAGGAAAGCGCGTGGCGCTTCTGGCTCATCCGGCGTCGGTGAGTTATGCGCGTGCGTCTCGTTTTGGCTTTGAGCATGCGATGGACGCGTTGATCGCGTGCGCGAAGGAAACAGGTGAGTTCAAGGTGACGGCGGCCTTTGGCCCGCAGCACGGCATGCGTGGTGAAAAGCAGGACAATATGGAAGAAACAGCCGACTATATTGATCCGGTGTGGAAGGTACCCGTGTTTTCTCTTTACGGAGAAGTTCGTCGACCGACGGACAAGATGATGGAGACGTTCGACGTTTTGCTCGTCGATTTACAGGATGTCGGAACTCGCATCTATACGTTTCTCACAACCCTTTTGTACGTCATGGAAGCCGCTAGCCGTCACGGCAAAAAAGTGATCGTGCTTGATCGTCCTAATCCGGCGGGACGTCCTATCGAGGGAAGTCTGCTTGAAAAGGGTTATGTGAGTTTTTTCGGTGCGGCCGAGGGGCTTCCGATGCGTCATGGTCTTACGCTTGCTGAAGCTGCGCTTTGGTTTAAGGAACGGCTTTCGATTGATGTCGATCTCGAACTTGTTTTGATGCAGGGGTACCGCCCTGACGAGGGGCCTGGTTACAGTTGGCCACTCGGAGAC
>JAVFAU010000317.1:0-3481 GCA_034002335.1 Bdellovibrionales bacterium
ATTCCGGAACCAGAAGCTTTGGCCGCCGCACCCGCTCCGACGGAGCCCGTGGTTCCGGCTCCTCAGTCCATGGTTCCACCCGCTGTTCCTATGTCGGCGGGTCCTGTCGATTCACCGTTTGACGATAAGTCAGGATTTGATCCGATGGCCGTCGACCAGTTCTTCGATGCTGTCGAAGCTGGGGATGAAGGGCGCATCAAAGACATTCTCGACAAACGTCTGGTCGATGTGAACCTTTCACGCCGTCGTGGCTACGCAGCTCTGCATCTTGCGGCGGCTCGCGGCGATCTTGCGACCGTGAAGTACTTGATCCAAGTGAAAGCGGATCCAAACGTACTCGATGGCTCCGGAGCGACACCTGTCATGTGGGCGGTCTTCCGTCGACACGAAAGCGTCGTGCGCTTCTTGGCCCCGAAAACCAACCTCAAGATCGAACGTCAGGGCGGAGAGACAGCGCATGCGCTTGCACAACGCCTGAAAATGAAACCAAACATCGTTCGCGCTCTTGATCCCGAGCCCAAAAAGAATACGGCCGGCAAAAACGCGCCACGCAAGCGCGTTCCGACATCCCTGCCCGAGAAAAAGAAAAAGTAAGATCTCAGGGCTCAAGCAACGGTTCCTTTTTTTAAAAGGGAACCGTTCTTATTCCGCTTCCGTCTCCGCCGATTCAGGACGACCGATCGGAATCTCGTGAATCTCTTTACCGTCGTGACGATAGAGCTTCGGCTGCTCATCTTGAACAGTCGCGATGTTCACCGGACGTCCCCAGATAGCCTGAAGATTCTTGAGCGTCTCGCGCATGTAATCAGGTTGCATCTCGATACCTTCAAACAGATGCGTCAACAAAAGCTCGCCACGATTTTCGAAGTTCGCATTTTCAATTTGAATGATCGGTTGGCCGAAATTCGTGAGTTGAAATAGTAATTGCCTCTTGATCATGGGGAAATCGCGCGTGTCGACTTCATACTTGCCGGTGCGTTTGTTGAATTTGTAAACGAACATCTTGTTCGCGACGCAGAAGTCCTCAGTGAGGAATTCATCGATAAACGTGACGTCATTGTAATTGCGACGAATTTCAAAAATCTTCTCGCGCCCCAGATCGAGCTTCTTATCCCAATTCAGTTTCTCGCGAATATCGTCGCACTCGTTCCACTCTTTGCCGAATTGCCCTTTGTTCCAACGCTCTTCGATCGTTCTAAAGAGCTCAATTCCGATTTTATACGGATTAAACCCCGTCGGCGACATCGCCATCGTTCCCGAGTGCGCGTCCGCGAAATCGACGACCTCAGAATCGCTCAAAATGTCCTGGGTCATGATTTTAGAGTGCCAATACGATGCCCACCCCTCGTTCATGATCTTCGTCATTCCCTGAGGAGCAAAGTAATAGGCCTCATCGCGAATGATCGAAATAACGTCTTGCTGCCAGTTTTTCAAAGGAGCGTGGTGCATCAGAAACGCGAGAATGTCGCGCTGGGGCTCCGCCGGAAACTTCGCCATGCGTGAAGTCTCTTCGGCCGCCTTTTGCTTTTGATGATCCACAAAATCTTGCGGATTGATGTACTCATCCATGTAGTCGCGATTCACGCGCAGCAAAGAGACATCGCTCCCCGACGCTTCTTCTCTGCCCGACGGGCGCGTCGACGATTTTTGAATGTACGGCGAATGACGATCGATCAGGTTCTCCAAAGAAAGAACCTTGTCGATAAAGTCCTCCACCACGTCGACACCGTAGCGATCGACATAGCGACGAATCCGCGTGGCATGATTCGCCATCTGATCCATCATCTTTCGATTCGTCGGCGAGAACCATTGGTTGTTCTTAAAGAAATCGCAATGCCCGTAAACATGGGCCATAACGAGCTTCTGATCGACCATGCGATTGCCTTCCATCAGGTAGGCGTAGCAGGGATCGGTGTTCACAACCATTTCGTAGATTTTGGACAGGCCGTACTCATAGCTCTTTGAGAGCTGTTCGTACTCCATACCGAATCGCCAGTGAGGGTAACGAACGGGAAAACCACCGTAAGCGGCGAACTGATTGATCTGGTCGTAAGTGATCAATTCGAAGATCGTCTCGAACATGTCGAGTCCGTACCCTTCGGCAACCTTTAGAATTTTAACGCGCCACTTTTCGAGTTCTGGCGTCAGGTTCGCCATAGCCCACCTCTTCCCTCGTTATCGACCCTTGCCCAAGAAATCTTTGATCGAACTGAGAATCTTATCTCGGCTTTCAATCTTCGAAACCACTAGGCGATCGTCATCAGGAAACTCTTTTTCGAGATCCTTTGCGAACTGACCGCTGCCGTACTTCGATTCCACCTGACCGTAACCAAACTGGTTCACGTTCGGTAAGAAGAATTCCTGCAGGAGCTTCATACAAAGACGCGTGTCTTCGCCCGACCAATTGTCACCGTCTGAAAAATGAAACGGATAGATGTTCCATTTATCCGGCGGATAATCTTGTTCAATGATTTCTTTCGCGAGCTTGAACGCCGAACTGATAAGAGTTCCGCCCGACTCGCTCGTCGAGAAAAACGTCTTCTCGTCGACTTCTTTGGCTGTCGCATCATGGATGATGAATCTGGTCTCAAGACCCTTGTAATGCTTCTTCAACCACGAGTTGATCCAAAAGCTTTCGAGTCGAACGATCTCTTTTTGCTCTTCGCCCATCGAACCCGACACGTCCATCATGTAGATGACGACCGCGTTCGCTTGTGGTTGAACAATTTGCTTGAACGACCGATAGCGAAAATCCCCGCGGATCGGAACAATCACCGGATTCTCCGGCGTATAGGTTCCGCTTGCGATGTATCTTCTTAACGCACGCTTGTAGGACGACTTGAAGTGCCTCAAGCCTTCGGGACCGACCGGAGCCATGCCCGAGTACTTGGTGCGAATCGTCTCTTGGCGAGGACGACCTTTGGGCTTGATATCGGGAAGCTCAAGCTCCTCGCCGAGAATCGCCGCAAGTTCATCCATCGTCACGTCGACTTCAACCTGGTGTTCACCGGGTTGATTGCCAGCCTGACCGCTCCCATCTTGAGGTTCGCCGTTCATTGGGTCGCCGGGTTGCCCCTGCCCTTGTCCGACCCCACCCTGTTGCTTGGGGCCGTACTTGAAACGTGGAATATCGATTGATGGGACCGGAATCTTCACAAGGTCGTTCTCACGCTTTCCGATCATCTCGCCGTGAGTGACGTACTTCTTGAAGTTCTCTTTTATACGGCCGCGAACGATATCCCGAAAGCGGCTCTGATCTTCACGAATCGACATACCACCTACTTATTCTTCACATCTCCACGCGCGAAAATGCTTGCGACATAATGAAGGACATCCGTCGCCGAAATCTCGTCGTATCCGTAATCTTTGATCACACGCGACTTCACGATATCGATCTTCTCTTGCGTCTCTTTATCGACGACCGAAGAAACGAGCGATGTTAGCTTGATGGAATCTTTTTGATCTTCAAAAAGCTTCAGCT
>JAVFAU010000318.1:0-3473 GCA_034002335.1 Bdellovibrionales bacterium
AAGTTCTTGTCCAAATCGTAAGTGACGTTGAAGTAAGCCTTCGTGATCACGCCGTTGTCGTACCCGAGCGCGGCGTAGAGGAGATTGTTGCGAGCGTAGATCACTGAAAAGTTCAACGACTGCCCGTCTCGACTTGAAAGCCGATACAATCCTTCGATTTTAACAAGCTGTCCCTGTAGAGGTGCCGCCAAACGCGAAACGAACTTTTTTACGTCCGATGCTTCGCGTGTCAGTCCCGCCTGTTGAAGACGGGCCACGACCGCCTGAGACATCTTAAAATACGTGCGTGCGTAACCCGTCGATGGCACACGTTCCGACGAAAGCCAGTGACTTCCCAGCGACTGCACCTGACGGGTTTTCATCAAGCGCAGCAGAGTCTCAAATTCGTTTTCAGCAAAGGCTCCCTCAGTCTGCAAAGTCCGTCCGATCAACTCGACAACCGCATCGCCCCAAGACGAAGTGACGTACCGGGGAAGCGGCATCGTTTCACGTTCTAACTTCTTACCTAAAAGCAAAAGTCGATTCGCGACTTGAGAGAGGTCGTCATGAGTCGACGGCGACTTCGGATCAATTTCAATTGCGAAAATCGAGTCGTGCATGACGGTGATGAAATCCGAATACGAACCAGGAAGCGAGATTTTCGCGATCCAGAACAAAACCTCGTCTTCGCCAATCGTCTTGAGTTTCAAAAATTCAATCGCAAGCCCCGAAAGCAAACTTCGCAATTCAATTTGAATATCCCGGCGTTCCGCGTACTTTGCTTCCACGGTCGGAATCATACCGTCGAGATTTTCCGCCATCTGACGTAAGAACTGATACTTTTGCGCGGCCGTCCGTGTGGAAGCCTGAAGCGTGCGCATTTGAACATCGCTTTCAGAAATCAAGCGCCCTGCGACGTCCGCATCCGCGTACTCGAGATAGTAGAGCGCCTCTTCCAGCGATCTCTGCGTAAGATCCATCCATCGAATTCCATGGCCGACCATACGAAGCCCCGTCAGCGCCACGGCTTTTGGGTAAATCTCATCCAATCGCTGCTCGATCGCGAGCTTTTCGAGATCCTTTAAAAGGAAAAAATAGCGATCAAACGTTTCCGGATCACGCAGCTCCGGCGTGTTCTGCTGCAGATCCAGAAGGACCTCACGAAGCTGAGCCCGTCCTTCCGCTGCTTGCTCCAACAAGACCTCGGGAGCCGGCAAGTTGAGCGCGGCTTCGGCCGCCAGCGGCTGCGACATCACGATCACCGAACAAAGTGAAAGTGCGACTTTTCCCAACGACCGCACAAACGATATTTTCATAACCCTTTTCCTCTCAGAACTAAGTCTGTCATTTCCTTCTATTTAATTTCCAAAGTATCCCGCACGATCGGTTCAGGCCGGATCGGCCGAACGTTCGCGCGCGCCCATTTGTCGAGATCGATGAACTGGTATCCAAGCTTCTTGAGTTCGCGAACAATGTATTTGAGTTCCGTCGGGTCTCCAGGAAAAGCCCCGCGCCCACCGACTTCGATCGTTCCCAACAAAAACGTATGGTAGAACAACGACGCCCACGCATCTCGCAAGACGAGATTCCGCTTCGCATCGGCGATGATCTCTTGAACCGAACGCGGCTGCATGACGTGCGCGCTGACAAACGGCTGACTGTTGCCAAGATTTTCCGGAATCAATCTTTGACCGTGCACATCGCCATATATTTCGTATGGAAAGATCTGACCATTCCAACGATCAAACTCGATATCCGCTGAAATCTTACCAAGGTGGGTTTTCCTCGCTTGGGCATTGGCGGGCTTCCTTGGGTCGAAGTGAAGCGCATCTTGCGCGATTCCCTGCGGTAACCCCTTGAGACGATGATTGTAATAAATCACGCGGCCGATGTTCCAAGGGAACACTCGTGCGAAGATCGCGTAATCAATCGTCGAAGCTTGATAATGCGGCGTAAGCCATATCACCGGATCAATACCCGCCTTCCGTAACGTGAACCATCCTTCTTCAAGACGATTCAGAACCCATTCCGGCGAATCTTCTTTTACGGGCTTCGAACCAATCGCATTCCAAAACTCGAAGTTCGAACCCGACATGCCGTCATGCGGGTTTTGAACACGATCATATTGATGGGTCACGCCGTGCCAAATGAACGTCGCGCCTTCTCGTTTGAGGCCTCGAATCAGACTCATGAATGTTTTATGCCGATCCATCGGAACAAATTCTTCGTGCGCAGGCCGCTCCGATCGATGAAGAGGATCGAAGAAAATCGGAATCAACGAAACGACGATGGGAACCTCTTCGTCGCGAAGCGCTTGGAATGTCTTTTCGAGATCGTAAAGCGGCAGCATCGGATGAATGTCCTCGATCCGAATCGTCGCATAGCGACCATTGTGCCTTGGCTTTTCGTTCAAAAGATCAAAGAGCAAATCCGCAAAGACGAGCATGCGATCAGACTCATGCATAAAGCTAAACGGGACGTCCGCAACGAAGAAACGATTTTCCTTACGAAGCACGTAGGGAATCACTTCGCCCGTTCCGCTATGTCGCGTCTGAGCCAGGACCTGAACTCCCCTTGTCAGTTCGCCGTCTTCTGCGGGTTTCATTCGCACTTGCTCAAAACCAGCCCGGAATTCAGATTTCGATCTCCAGATCGCCGGGTCGATTTGAACGTATTCACCGAACTTCGGAAAGACCTCACCTTTATAAAGAACGTCTTTGAAAAAGGTCGGTCGTCCCTTCTCGTCTTTTCGATTCGTATCAAGTTCGGTTAAGCCTTCATATTCATAACCAAAAAGCTCCGCCAGTTTCTGTTGCGGATAACGCCAAACCGAATATCCAAGCCACATCACCCGCTTTTCAGTTTTCGCGAAATCCTCGTAGAAAACCTCGGGGATGGCATTTTCAAAGTATGACCCCAAATAAAGGGTCGCTTCACAAGTTTCAATTTCACCCGGCCGATACAACTCAATCGGGCTTACGATTTGTTGCCACTCCGGAAAGTGCCCGAGAAGGTTTTGAGCGAACATCGCATACGTGCGGCCGATCCAATAGTCCGCAGGATCTTTTGAGCGATCATAATAGATCAAGACACAAGGCTGCTTGAGCCCATTCTGCGATGAAGCGCCGGCCCCCCCTAGTAAAAGCCCCATCGCCACGGCCACCGTCAGCAATGAGAAGAACGCTGTTCGTCGGGTGATTCTACGTAATGCCATCATGGGACAGTTCCTCTATCTTGATGAGCCTGCGGTGTAGGCTCTAACTGCGATTCGGGTTGTGGGTCTAGACCAAATGTCGCCGGAAGCTCGTGCGTCGTTTTCGACCACTTCGGAGCCTCGCCAGAGAAGTAAGAACGAAGCGCTTGCTCAACAGCCCGATACGAGGCCGCGAAGTTCACGATATTCGCAACAGGTAAGCGAAGAACTCCGACAAATGCCGTCGTCCAATCTTGAGTGATACGAACGGCCCAAAGGCGACGTAGAATTTTGGCGACGC
>JAVFAU010000319.1:0-3470 GCA_034002335.1 Bdellovibrionales bacterium
GCGCTTGTCTAGAGAACGCGACCTCGTGCTGCGGCGACGTGAGCGTTCCGTTGACGACTGGTATGAGAAGGCTCTCGTAAGTGACGTTTAGGTTTTTAATGCTGGCGGCGAGCTTCCCGTCCAGTGTTCCGAGTTTTGTCGACAAGTTGGCTACGTATCCAAGTTGTACTTCGAAGATCTCAAGCGTCTCGATAGGGCTAAATGCTGCGATTTCGGCTGTCGAAAGAGGGGCCTGGCGCTGTGCCGAAGGCGCGGTCGAGAATAAATCGGAGCAGGTTTGTTGCGCCCACGCGCCGACTGGAAAGCAGAGCGCCATGGCGATGGCCCAACCCGAAACGAAACCAGAAAAGGGAATAGTTACAAGATTGCTTGCGGTTTGTAGCGGCGTCGAAGTTTTGAACACAGTCTGTAGAAAACGGAAATTCCAACGAACAGTAACCATGATCACCCATTAGAAACAAAATCAGCCACTAAACAAGACCGAGAGACGAGCTATGCTCGGCTGTTCTCATGTATAGAAATAGAGGTAGCAATGCTCATGCCGTAAAGCGGCTCTGCAGGGATACTCTGTGGGGATCGATGTGTTGCGGTGATTTTAGTAGGTCTTTGGAGTTTTTGGTTTTTTCAGATGGCCGCTTTTGATTTCGACTTCGAAGCGATCCTTTTTCTTATTCTCAATCAGCAGAGTTTGTTTTTTTGAGCCGTTAAATTTGAATGCTGTTACGGTCGCGCGCTGTTTTTGGGCCGTCGCCGCGTCCGCGTAGGTCTCACTATAGAGAAGTCGCTCCCAGGAAAGTTCACCGTTATCGAGCGCATGCGATTGAACGGATGTTTCGAATCCGCAGGCTCCGGTCGTCGGTGCCGTCGGAGAAGCACCGTTCCCGGCGCAGGGGTGTTCGACGAGAAAAATCGTGTAGCGATGTGTTTTGTCTTCGAGCGGAGCCAGCGCGAATGCCGAGGCGATAGTTCCGAAAACGAGAGCCCCGCAGCTAAGCAGAGATGCGATTGAGAGAGTGAGGTTCGGTCGCTTCATCGTAGGTCTTTCTGGTTGTTGGTTTTTCGTAAGTTTGGTTATTCCAGTGTGATGGGAAAATCGGTGACGGGTATCGCGGCACCTTGAAACGAGCGAAAGCGCAATCGAGCAAGAGCATCGGCCGCGCAGCGGTCAAAAACGCGGTCGTTAAAGGGAGACTTCATGACGCGAGGATCGTCGACTTTACCGATCGGTTGGATCTTGAAGCTTACATAAAAAGTGCCGCGCGGCAGGGCCGCCGTTTCGTTCTTCTCGGACCGTCCCGTTGCGGTCCCAGGCGTGTGTTCAGAAACGCGCTCCGACGCGCGGTTCACCATGGCGACATAGCAGCGCTGAAAGCTGCCGGCTTGAGCGCGGACTTGCGAACGAATGTCATCGTTCGTAAGGGTTGAGCGCAAAAGATTTCCTCCGCGATCACGCGCGATTCTTGGCGGCAACGTTTTCGGGCGCGAGTCCGGTGGAGGAGTTTGTTTTGCCGTGGCGGAGTCGAGATCTTCGAGGCTCACGCTCGGGGGAACGAAGTGTTCCGATGATTCCTCTTGTAGATCCTGAAGAAGAGCGGAGCTTTCCGTTTCAGAGACGTCTTCCGCCCCCACGGAGTCTTCGTTTTCTTTTATGGTTTCGTCGCTGGGGGAACCGAGTTCGATAAGGGGAACCGTGCGTGCGATCGGCCCAGTTTGATAGGGAATTGGGAGTCCGTTTTGGAGAAGCGTGAAATCCGGGTTCTGACCAGAATCGAGCACCGTGATTTCCCCAGCCAGAAGGATCGCTTGAATCGCACGGTCACGGGTTGGATCAACCTCCGTGACGAGTCGAGAGTTTTCGAGCAACCGGATGGTTGGTCCCGGTTTGAATTCAATTTCAACGGCCGAAGCCGCCAACGTTTGAATCACAGACTCGGCGAGGTATGGGCCCTTTTGTGCCGGAAACGATTTCGTTCCGCGCGGCTGACGGATCAGGACTTGCCCTTCAACAGATCGTATTTCGCCGACTGTAAACCCGGCCGAAGCATCGAGCACCGGCGTGCCAACGTCATTTTGATCGTTCGGCCGAAGATACGAATGCACGGCGTAGGCGGCCAAAAGAGCTGCGATCAGCGCGATGACCTTGGGAGCAGAGCGAGCCCGAGGTTTATCGGTCGGAGCCGGATCGTGGGTAGTTGGATTGTCCGTAGTTGGGTCGCCCATGACTACTAGGGTGCCAGAGAGTGGGGCCAGAAAATAGGAAAACCTGCGCCCCGAAGATTTCGTTTTTGTAAGTTACTGTTTCGATTACCTTGTTTCAGCAGGAGCTGCCGCGGGCGCTTCTGTTGGCGCCGTATCGACTGGGGCCGTGATAGGTGCGACAGGTGGTGTGGCAACGGCGTTATCAAAGACCGAACCGCCGCCATCTTTTTTCGAAAGAAGCGTGAGAAGAAGGCAGCAAACGCCGAAAACGATAGCCGCATAGCGAGTGAGGCGTTGAAGGAATGTCGTCGCTCCTGTCGCGCCAAGAACATTGTTCGAACCGCCGCCGCCAAACATAGCGCCTGCGCCCGAGCTTTTTGGATCTTGCAAAAGCACAAGGGCGATAAGGGCGAGGCACGTCAGAACGTGAATGATGGCTACGATAGTCAGCATGAAGATATCCTTCTGGTAAGTTATCGACTCAAGCTAACGGTTATAGTGCGGCGGAGAGGGAGTCGTCCAATCTTTTTCGTGACGCGTTAGGCAGCTTCGTCTGATTCCGATTTGGTGGACCTGGCTACGATACTGCCTATTACGTGGGCTGTGAGCTGCGCAAAGCGGATTTCAAAGTCGGAGAGGCTTGTTTTCGTTTCGGGGAGACGCACCGAAAGGGCTCCCCAAACCTCGCCACCAAGGCAGATGGGACACACGACCATCGCGTTAAACGAAATAGATTTGGTCTGTGTCGCGATCGCCGCCATTGTGGGGTCGTTTTTCAAGTTATCCAGCGCGAGCAGTTTTTTGGATCTCAAGACAAACACGATCTCGGGGTACTTGACGAGATCGATGACGAAGCCATCGATATCCTTTTTGTCGTTGGAGCCCCGAACGGTGGCTTGTGTAAAGGTTGCATCGGCTTCGACGGCTGAAACCCGCACGGCACCGGTTGCAAGGCCGAGCATGCCCAAGATGTTGTAGATCGCCGTTGGCGCGGGCGCGAGCTTGAGACCTTCGCGCATGAGAAGGTCGGTCAAGTGCATGTAGTGAAGGGCGATACCGCTTTCCGTGGTTTCATTCGAGGAGGCCTCGCGGATTTGCCGCTTCTTCTGCATGTGTAGAACGAGACGGTTTACGAGATCGTCGGGGTTGACCGGTTTCACAAGGTAATCGCTCGAGCCGTGACGTAAGCACTCTTTGACGTTTGCAGTTGAGTTGTGCGCGGACATCATGAACACACGCGCACGCCGATCATGAGTTTTGTCATCGCCAAA
>JAVFAU010000320.1:0-3463 GCA_034002335.1 Bdellovibrionales bacterium
TCGTGCTTCCGACGCTGCTCTTTTATGTGGACGATTTGTCCATCCGTAATCTTCAAAGCAGTCTTTTAGAGTTTCAATTTGAGGTTCTCGTTCAAGCGCTGCGATTGACGGCGCCTAAGTATTGGTTGGGATATTTGGTGTTGCATCTAGTTTGGATGTTCATGATTGAGCGCGCATCAGGCGTTCAGTCGCATGCGGAGCCGGGTTGGATGTCGTACCTTTCAAGATACGATGCGAACATCGCAGGCCCGCCGCGATCTTATGTGAAAGAGGGAGCGGTGGCATTTCTCATAGCTATATTCATTCTGCTATTCGGTCAGTTTGACGTGGGCCGGGTGATGCCTTACTTGAGAATGTAGGGGAGTGAGCGGGCAGGCAGGTATGAGAAGAAGGCTTCAGAACAATACATCTTTCGGCGAGAGCAAACGGCTTGTGACGTTTGCCGTTGCAGTTGTCATTTTAGCTTGGGGCGTTTTTCTGTGTGGCAATCGTGCTTGGTTGTGGATTGAAGAGCGCCACACGCGTGGGATCTTTATGGTGACAGGGCGTATTCGCGCTGAAGTTCAAAATCGAGACTCCCTGAAGCGTGTGGAAACATTGATTTTAGGAGACTCCACGGCGCTGATGACGATTGTCCCAGGAGAGATTTCGGATCCAGCCAAGCCTGGGTCCGTAAGATCTTTTGCATTTCACGTCGCGGGTGCGGCGGAGAGCTTGTCTATTTATCGTCAGGCAAAACGCAATGGTTTACAGCCGAAGTGTGTTGTTTTGATGTACTCCTACGGTGGATACAAATACCACCTTGAGCTCGACCATTGGTGGTTGCTCGCCCATAGTGGAGTTCTCTCTTTCGACGAGAAAGAGGAAATACGTCGAATCTCCGAAGAAAAGAGGGTGCCGCCAGGTCATTCAATTTCCCGCTCCTTGTTTATGCTGAAGGCTGGGGTTTTGAGTTTCGTATACGGCGGGTTGCCATTGGGATTTGTGCGGGAGCGTCTGCTGAACCCGATTTGGCGGGAGAGGACCAAGCGGGATCAAAAGTACTATGACGAAAGCTATGGTTGGTATCCGTTGTTCCGCCCAGATGTCCGCACATTTCCCGTTCAGGATCAAACCGTTTGGTCGCGGCATTTGGAGAATACGTTTCAAACGCAACCTATGTTTGATCACTACTACAGAGAGCTTGTTGAGGAGATTGTGCGGGATGGTTCGAAGGTTGCACTGATGTTCGGGCCGCTTGCGCAGTCATTGCGAACGCCGAACACGGAAGCTTGGTTCGGAGCGTATCGCTCTCATATATTGAGTCTTGCCGGTTTGAACGAACTAGGTGAGGGGCGCCATGAAATTTCTGATCAACTCGAGTTAGAGTTTCGACCGGACGATCATTTTGTCGATCCTTCCCATCTCTATTATCGAAATGCATGGGAGTGGTCTGCTGAGAATGTCGAACGGATTCGGACTTGTGGCGGCCTGTTAGTTCTCTGACGACGCGAGTTTCTTTGCGACGGCCGTTGTCGTATCCGCGAAGCTTCGTATGTTTACCGCGTCGGCGACATCAAAGCGTATGTTGAAACGTTTCTCGATTTGGTTGAGTAAAAAGACATGACGGATGGAGTCCCATTGCGCGTCTAATCCGCGCCGTAGATTCAGAAGGTCTTGTTTGGGGGTGTCGTCTGGAAGTTCGAGAGCTTCGATGAAGAGGGCGGTGAGGGTGATGTCGTCTTCCGAATTTTGTTTGGATTTCAAACGAGGCTCCGTGGAAGCTCATTGTTTTTCTTAAGTTCGTCAAAAAGAGAGACGATTGCGGCCGGGGCCGTCTCTCGTTCGTGAAAGGCGAAGAATCTTTTGAGATCATCAAGTGCGCCGCCGCGATCGCCTCGGCGGGTGTTAAGAATGGCGCGTTCCGCCCAGCGACCTGTTTCGCTTGGTTGAAGCGAGATGATTTCGTCGAGCACGTAAACTTGAGCAGTGAGTGTTTCGAGATCCGCCGGATCGTCCCCGTATGAGGATCGTTCGAGTGAACGGAACAGATCGATGAGCGATCGAATCAATCCTTGCTTCCAAGAAATGCGAGCGAGGCCGTCGGCGCACCATTCGGCCCAGCTCGACTCATCGACGCGCTCTCCTTGGCGCGAGAGATCGACAAAGCACACGGCGCCAAGATCGGGTTTAGGCAACACGCGCACGACTTCGGTCGGGGCGGAGCTGACGAGTTCGATGCGTCGAAAGTCGCTTGCATCCCCATACACGTTTGCGACGACCTCTCCCATCCAAGCAAAGAGCATGCAGCTTAGGCTAAGCGGTCCTTGGCGTCGCGCGAGCGTGGTTTCAAGCAGGGCGGATGCCCCCGTGATCGCGAACTTCGGGTTGATTTCAAAACTAATGTCTTCGAAGAAGATCTTTTTTAAGAGGGCGAAGCTTGAGGAAAACTGTTCGCGCTGTTTGAGAACGAGCGTTTCGATTTCCCATTGAAGAAACATAAGTCTTTTTTCTGGGGCTTGCCGTGTGCTCGTGGAAGCCTGGTCGAACAAGGGGCTAGGTGTGAGGACCGCGATCGTTCCCGACGGCAGCAGCGCCCGCACGTGAGCTGATACTTTTGCGTATTCGCGCAAAGGACCGAACCAGGTGTTGGTTTCATCCCAAGCCGCGATCTGCGTCCCGGCTTGTCCGCGCCGGACCTTTTCAAAAGAGTCTGCTTTTGGTTCGAAAGACATTCACCTTCAGGGGTTAGCGAAGGGACGGAAGACTTGAAAGGGGCAATGCGCCTTGTCGCATTCTTGACGCCTCTTGCTATGACCCGGAGACTGATTCCATGGGCGACGATAAGAAAAACGACGCGAAGGCAAATGAAAGCTTGTTGGAAAGAATCCGCGAACTCGAGGCGGAGGTTCACGCTCGTGAAAATGATCTCGCGGTTTTTCGCAAACAGCTGGCGACGGCGAATACGCAGCTTGAGAATTTGATCGCGAAGGTTGCCGAAGAGGTACGCACAGCCGCGATGATTCAAAAGGTATTGGTGCCGACGGAGTTTCCGAACATTCCTGGGTTCGAGTTTTCGACGAAGTTTGTACCGAGCCCGATCTCGGGGGGCGACTACTTTGATATTTTCGAACACGAAGACCGTTTGAAGTTCGGAGTCGTTCTGGCGAGTTCCAACGGTTACGGCATGTCGGCTTTGCTTTTGAGCGTTCTTTTGAAAATGACGGGCCAGCACGAGGCAAAGCGGGGCCTTGCGCCCGATAAGGTTTTGCAGTTCATAGCCAATGAATTGGAGCCAAGTCTTGGAACGGGGCCGCGTGGAAATGATCGCGCGAATGTTCTCTACGGTTTCATCGATCGCAGGACCCTCGAATTCACATACTCGGCGGCGGGGCCTGTCTATGGCGGGATCGTGCGCGGGGCGACGGGAAAGCTCGAGAGAATCACCTCGGATGATGCGCCGATCGAGAAGGGAAGCCACCTG
>JAVFAU010000321.1:0-3459 GCA_034002335.1 Bdellovibrionales bacterium
CCAATTCGCATTCGAAAAGCGGTAGAGATCGCTTAAATCAAACCTCTCCGCGCTCAAAGCCGTGTTATCCACGACGTCTTCCGCTACCACAAAACCTCACCTTCAAACCATCCATCCATTCGCCCCGCGTTTGGAGCTACGAATTTCATTAACTTCAATTTTACCTCTTGCCCCGTTTCGCCACGATCCGACCTGATTCGAACCGGCCAATATTCACGCGTAAGGGCCTGATGCGTGTATCCGTCCGCCGACGATTCGGCTTTTCGGAGCGATAGATTTTTTAACAACAAGCCCGCGCGCACACGGCTCAGTTCTTCTTCGGCGCGAGCTTTGTAACGAGCCATCGACAACTCGCGAATCAACGCCGCTCGACTCTGCCGAACAGCCACGGCAACCGATCCTTCAAGCTTCAAAGCTTTCGTCCCCGGACGTTCGCTATAGGGGAACACGTGAATACGCGTCCACGGAGTCTCGACCAGGCGCTGATATGTTTCTTGAAACTCCTCATCTGTCTCGCCAGGGAACCCGACAATGAGGTCCATGCCGACGAACGCGTCGGGCATGCGCCGTTTGATTTCGCCAAAGATGCGAACAACATCGTCGGCCGTGTATTTTCGGCGCATGCGTTCAAGCGTCGCGGTGTTCGCGCTTTGAATCGAAAGGTGGAAATGCCGGCACATGCGCGGATTCTCGTAAAAATCCAAAAGACGATCACTTAGTTCTTTCGGCTCCAAACTCGAAATTCGAATGCGTGGAATTTTTGTCTTTTCAAGAATCGTTTGAACGAGATCTTCGAGATGACGAATCATCCCGCGCGAATCGTCTTCGTAGTCCGCGATATGCACACCGGTCAAAACGACTTCCTGAGCACCCGCCGCGTGCAACTCGTTGATACGGGCGACCAACCGCTCAACTGGAATGCTGCGCGACTTCCCTCGCGCGAACGGAATCACGCAATACGTGCAAAAGCTATTGCAGCCGTCTTGCACTTTCAAGAACGCACGCGTGTGATCGGCCTCAAGACCTCCACCCTCTTCGAGCGCTTCTTTGCGGAAAATATTCGAGCGAAAGACTTTCTCTTGAAGAGTCCCTTTGAACATCTGATCGATCAGCTCTTCGATATGACCTTTGTGCGAATTCGCGACCACGAGATCCGCGCCCGGGAGCGTATCGAACACGCCACCATCGACCTGAGCGCCGCACCCCGTGACCACCACTTTCGAGAACGGCTCTTTCGACTTGATCTTGCGTACCTGCCGAGCCGCCTCACGCGAAGCTTCTTCCGTCACCGCACAGGTATTGAGAACGTGAACGCGCGGAAGCGTCGTTTCCGGCGCGCCTTCTCCTTGGGCCTTCGCAAAACGCGCCTGTAAAAGACCCGTGTCGTAGGTATTTACCTTGCAACCCCATGTATGCATCACGACATCGTAGCGGCTCATGGAATCCAACCTCCGCCAACCAGCTGCGCCTCGCGATAAAAAACCGCCGCTTGTCCAGGCGTCACCGCGCGCACCGGTTCTTCGAACTCGACTTCGACCTCGGTCTCTCCGCCCACTTCACGGCGGAACACGCGACCATACGCACCTTTATGCGCATAGCGGATCTTCACCTTTAGGCGTTCACCATCTTGAAGCGCCCCCAAAAATCGTGGGTCCTTGACCGTCACACGATCCGAGAACAGGTACTTCTCTTCGCCAACCCACACATCGCGCGTTTCAGGGTCGATTCTCAAAACAAAAAGCGGCGCTTCGTTCTCACTTCGTTCCGCACGGGTCGCAAGACCAAGTCCTTTGCGTTGCCCGTACGTAAAACCGTGAATGCCTTTGTGCGTTCCCACGATTTCACCGGTCGGATGAAGTCTTATGTTACCTGGCTGCAAAAGCGAGCGATCCACCTGCGATTCGATGAAATTCGAGTAGCCCATATTGCCGACAAAGCAGATTCCTGTTGAATCCTTCTTGCGCGCCACGAGCAAACCTTTTTCGGCCGCGATGGCGCGAACCTCGGGCTTGTTCAAGTGACCGATCGGAAACATCAAACGCGGCACAACCGCGGGATCAATCGTAAACAAAAAGTAGGTCTGATCTTTCCAGCTATCATCACTCGTCACGATCGTCGGACGACCATCCGGTCCCGGTTCGATTTTCGCGTAGTGACCTGTCGCCAAAAAATCGCAATCGAGCTCGCGCATGCGATTGATCAGATGGTCGAACTTTAAAAACGTGTTGCAGTTCACGCAAGGAAGCGGCGTCTGCCCGTGAAGGTACCCTTGCACAAACGGATCGATGACCGCCGCTTTGAATTTCGCTTCGCAGTTGGCGACGTAAAACGGAAACCCGAAACGATCCGCGACGGCGCGGGCGTCGTCGACGTCCGTGCTCGAGCAACACGTACCGTTTCCTTCGTCGATATCGCACGACGTGTAATCCCAGACCTGCATCGTCACGCCGACGACATCGTATCCTTGTTCAACCAAAAGAGCCGCCGCGACCGACGAATCGACACCGCCGCTCATCGCGACAAGAACGCGACGACGCCGACCATCTGGCCCAATCGGATTTCGATCGATGAAACCTTCGACTTGGTTCAAGTCATCCCCCAATTTTCACCTCATCCGTTTCTGGCGGTTGCGGCTGCCAACCGCGAAGATCACGCAGACGTTTCACGACTTTCTTGAGGGCTTCGACGAAAGCTTCCACCTCTTCGCGCGTCGTCGACCAACCGAGGCCGACACGGAGCGAACACTGCGCCTCCGCGCGTGTGAGCCCCATACCGAGAAGCACCGGCGATGGTTCGGGGCTGCCCGAGCTGCATGCCGCTCCGGTCGAGACCGAAAACCCCTCCATATCAAGGCTCATGAGCAGCGTCTCGCCATCGGTGCCGGGAATCAGAAGGCTCGATGTCGAAGGTAGGCGCGAACTCTCTCCGCCCGTCACCGACGTTTCAGAAATCTCACTCAAGACACGAGCCTCAAACAGATCGCGCAACTCAAGCATTGCCTGCGCCCGTTCCTCGCATTCACCCATGCGACCGCACATGTAACCCATCGAGGCGATCGCAATCGTGTTCTCGGTGCCGCCACGACGATGCCGCTCTTGGCCGCCACCTGCGATCAAAGGTTCAAGCGGTGCGTGTCGCGCCTGATACAAAACACCGATCCCGCGCAGGCTATAGAACTTGTGCCCGGCAAACGACGCGAAATCCACTCCGAGATCTCGCACATCAACCGGGATACGCCCAAGCGCCTGCACCGCATCGGTATGAACAAGCGCGCCCGCCTCTTTCGCTATGCGAGCGATTTCTTTTACCGGCTGAATCACACCCGTCTCGTTGTTTGCGAGCATGAAGCTCACCAGCACGGTTTCGCCAACGCGAAGTCGAGACTGAACATCCTCGACACGAATGCATCCGGCACGATCCACCGGCACGAGTTCAACGTCGTATCCATCGCGTGCCATT
>JAVFAU010000322.1:0-3453 GCA_034002335.1 Bdellovibrionales bacterium
CCTTCAAAGCGGCCACAGTCGGCAAAACAAATCGCCGACGAACTCATCGAAATCCAAAAGGCCGCCACTTGGTCCGCCATCTTCGATCGTCGATCGCGCGTGGATATCCGACTGCGATGGTCGAAGACCACCAAAGAACAACTGCTCCAATACGGCTTACACCCTTCCGAGTTCGGTTTCGTTCTTCAACAAATCGAAGACGGCCTGATCGCGGTCGACGACGAGCGTTTGAAATCTCAAGACTCGATCGATATCGAGCCCGAAGTCCTCGCGATCGCAGTCGAGGCGTACTTCGCCGCGAAAAAAGAAGCGTCTCGCATACGTCAACAACGCCTCAAATCCGAAATCGCCTTGGGGGGCGTGCGCCCTGCAAAGCCGTCGCAGGCCACTGAGATCGTCATACCAAGCGCACGGCCTCCCATCACCGACTCCACGCTCCGTCTCAAACACCTTTTGATGGGTATCGGCCTCGTATCTTCAATCGCACTTGCGATATTCACGCTCAATCGCGAAAAGAAGCCCGCCCCCTCTTTAACGTCCAAGCCGCAGCACTCGACTTCGCTCAGCAGCCTCGGTACGAAACCAAACCCATCGACACCGGAGGTCGCGTCGCCACCGACACAGGCACCTCCGCCCGTGCCCAAGCGCGATCCGACGACAACCCAGTCTTGGATATTCAAACCAGGAACCTTGCTCACATATTCAGTCACAACGACGAATCAAGGCGGTCACTCACAAACAGTGGAACAAAAACGCGAAATCTGGGCCATTACCCCGCTTCGCATCACGTGGTTCGTCGATGGGCGAATTCGCCTTTTCTCTTCACGCGCTTTTTTTGCAAACGAGATTTTCTTTAGTTCGACACTGCCAAACCCAGGCACACCCGTCGAAGAGCCGTTTGACTTCCATCCGGTAAGACTCAGACATACCGTTCAGTACACGATAGCCGATCAAAAAACTCAGTCGTCGGACTCGGTGAAGTGCACCCCCATTCGCAGGGAATACGAACAGCACCCCACTCTCGGGTCACTCAACGCATGGGATATTCAGTGTTTAAGGACCGTCACGATCCAAGGACAGGTGACTCATCTCATAACGGAAACGTACCGCTACTCACCAGACGGCGATTTCGTTTTATCAGCCCAGCAAAAGAACGAACGTATCACTCACGATGGCAAGACTGTGATTGTCGGATACAGAGAGATGAAACTCGACAACAGACGCTCAAGGTTTGAGCGCTAAAGATCGGCCCCCTCGATCACAGCAGGAGGCCGGCTCACGACAAGAACTATTCGTCCGCTTTTAGCTCAACAAGCCATTTCGCGCCTGAATCCAAAAAGTCGAAGCTACGCTTGAGCTCTTGGTAGATGGCAGGGTCGTTGGCCAAAAGGCTTTCGACGTACTCTTTCATGCCATTTTGTTCTTTCTCAAACCCGCTGTAAGCAGGATTCAAAACACCGGCGACATGAAATTCAAAGCCTTTTTGTGTCACGGTAATATCGCCTTTCAGTCCGAGAAGAGCGACGTTGCTTGCTTCGATTTCTTCAGGAAGCTTCGCAAGATCAAATGCGACTTCAAAAGCGACATTCATAGACGCGACATCGCCGTTCGCATTTGTTTGCAAGTCGACCGTGTTGAAGCTGAACGCGACAGCATCGCCGTACTCAGCGGCATAGTCTTGCGCCATACCAACCGCGAGACCGTCTAGCTCACCGGCGAAATCGTTAATCAACGTCTGGCCAATCGCGTACACAAAATCAAACTCACCTTTTCCGACAGCTTCAAAACTTGGTCTTGTTCCATCTCCGTACGCATACGCGAGTTTCGTCAATTCGAAGTCGAGAATATTGTGATCGCCGACTTTACGAAGTTTTCCGGTAACGCCAAGATCGACTGTCTTCAGAGCATCAATCGTAAGCGCCGTGAACTCAACTGAGAGCGCCGTCAGGTTGTTGTTGAAATCTTTCGTTAACTCGGCAACTTTGCCGTTCACATCTTGAAGTGAAAACACAGCCGCAAGCGCCGTCGAGGCGACTAGAGCTGATCCAGCTACAGCCAACATCGAACGCTTGGCCCATCCTTTTGAAACCGCAGCAGAAGCCTTAGCCTCTTGTTGTCGAACAGTCGCTTGTTTCATCAAACCTCCCGAAATCTCTATTCAATGAGATAGAGATGGATAAATTGAATTTTTCTCTAAGCCCCCCAGGGCTTATGCGGCTTTTAGCGATATTCGAAAGAGCCAGCCATCGAAAAAAAATTTAGAAAAAGGTTCCCGATCCTATAGATTCCGGCAGAGGTAATTTGTTTCATATCCGCCTGTTTGATCGGCGGAACAGAATACTCGCGCCATGATTGGTCGCGGCAACACTGGATTCCTAGAGCCGTTCGAATGGAATTCTCACGGATTTGGCCGTTCTTGACTCATCATGTCCCATATCCAAAAACTCGAGAACACTGAGATATGCCTCGAGCGGCATCTTACGCCCCTCCTCAAGCCACCCAAACAAAGTGGAAGCTGGGTAACCTGTTCCGCGACTTAAATCACGCCACGAGATCGCACGATGACGTCTCTCTCGAGCCAGTCGTTCAAGAAACCTCCCTCGCGCCAAACTCATCTCCTTAAGATTTACTCAATAATTCCTTAACCTTGGCCGCTTCTCCACATGCCACAAGTCGGTCTATCCATCGAACAGACTGTTCGACATATCGAATATAGCTCAACGGCGCCATGAGAAGACCGAACAATGGGCAGCGTGAAACTATCAGAAACACTCAATCGAAGAATGCGGCTGCAAGGTTTAACCCTCACCCAACTCGCACGCAAGAGCGGTGTCCCCAAACCCACGCTGCACGGTTGGATGACCGGACGACGGGCAATGAACGCCGACTACCTTCGAAAAGTCGCGTCGGTTCTTCAGATCTCCATTCATGAGCTCCTCTTTGGTGCCCCCGACCCGTTTCACTCCCCTTCTCAAGAAGTCCTAAAGGAACTCTTCCGCGGCGATGTTCGAGTCACAATCCATCGCATCGACAAGCGTTAGTTTATTTGATACCCTCGCCCTCTTATGGGCCATTCGAACGACATGCATTCAACAGAACAAAAAGTTCCCGACGCCATCTTGGTCGGCGTACAAACGCCAGGCATCTCCGATGCGGAACTTCAAAGCTCACTCGACGAGCTCAGCCGTCTTGTCACGACCCTCGGCTACAACGTCGTCGGCCGTCTCTCGCAAAAGCGCCCCTCCGACCGATCCGCAGCCGTTCTCGGCGACGGCAAACTTAAAGAACTCGCATCGTGGACAGGCGGAACCGGCGCGATCGGCCCAATGGTCGTCAAAAAAAAGCACAAGGCCGCACTGCGGGCCGAGCAAGAGTCAGCCAAAGACGACGAAGAGATCGAATACGAAAATGACGAATACGAGCTAGAGCCACATGACGACGGGTCTTCTGGCG
>JAVFAU010000323.1:0-3438 GCA_034002335.1 Bdellovibrionales bacterium
CAAAAGACCCGAGTCAGTCCTTTTTGGTTTCAACCGGCGATTTCTTTAACGAAGCAGTCGAGTCCGCTTTTGCGTAAAGGCAGCTGCAGACGTTTCCCTCGGCTCGCTCGTACCTTGTAAAGCTGCTTGAGTTCTACGTTCCGGCCGGCAATTTGTTTGATGAGGTCGACGAACAGGGGCGCCGCAATCGTTCGACATTGGCGGAGTTGTTTTTAAAGGCGATGAATTCGGAGCCGCAGCAGCGTTCGGAAATGCTTAAGAGACTTGCCGATAGCACGCTCTACATTACAGGATTTTTCGGCGACTCTTTGCAGCGCAAGCTTGTCGATATCGATTACTATGCCGAGATGGGAGTGAGTGCTTACGGCGTTCTTGCCGAGAGCAGCCGTGAGGATCTGACGGCTAAAGTTTACAAGGAGTTTTCGGTCAAGTTTCAGGCATTCTCCGAGGTCTTATCGACGATCTCTTCTCAAGCGCGCATTCAAGATGAAGCCAATATCATGCGACTCTATGAAACCTATGCAAAGACAGGGTCGGACTTTGCTCGCGAGAGACTGTTGGAGCGGGGTCTTATTGCCGTGCCGCTTTCGGATCTTAAAAAGCCGACAAAACAGTAGTCGCGTTAATTTCAGAGGACTATGCTCGAGCCATGTTTGACATCGGTTTTGGTGAGATGATCGTGCTTGCGGCGATCGCGTTGATCGCGATCGGCCCAAAAGAATTGCCTGCGGTCGCGCGCGCTGTGGGTCGTCTTATCGGTGAGTTCAAACGAACGGTCGGCGATGTGACAACGACCGTTGCTCAGGCGCGGAACGAAGCGGATCAGGCCATTCGAAAAGTCACAGACGGCCTCAACGAGTCGCTCCGTATTCCTCCCGAATCGCTTCCGGTCGAACCACTCAAGCCACATCGCGGTGATGTTCTTTCGGAAACAGGTGAAGTGCTTGAATACGCGGAGCATCATGCGCCGGAGCCTCTGCCGGAAGTCGCAACCCCGGCCGTCGATGCCGATGCCGCGAAAACTGACGATGGTGGGAAGAAGTCATGAGAGACCCTCTTGACGTGAACAATCAGTCCTTGGTTGAGCATCTCACAGAGTTGCGCGACCGGCTCATCAAGTCGGCGTGGGCGATCGCGTTCACTACAGCGGTGTGTTTCGTTTTTTCGGAGCGCATCTTCGACATCGTAAGGCATCCAATCGTTGAGCACATTCCAAGCGGTGGGCTCGTGTTCACGAATCCGATGGATAAGTTCGTCGCTCACATGAAGCTCTCGGTTGTTTCGGGTGTGATCTTGGCTTGTCCGGCTTGGATTTATCAAATTTGGCGATTCATCGCTCCCGGACTCCATAATCACGAAAAGAAGTACTCGCTTGCGTTTGTTGGGAGCGGCGTTGTTTTGTTTCTAACGGGCGTTTCGTTTGCGTACTTTCTGGTGCTGCCGATGGCGTTCGAATTTCTGTTTAACTTCGGCGGCAGTGTGGATAAGCCGTTGATTACGATTTCAGAATACATGTCGTTTTTTGCGACGATGGTTTTGGTCTTCGGCGTTTCGTTTGAGCTTCCGCTTATTCTGGTGGCGCTCGGTGTTTTGGGATTGATTTCAAGCCAAGGGCTTCGGGAGAAACGTCGGTATGCGATCGTTGGCCTCGCGACGGTGGCGGCTGTCATCACTCCGCCGGATGTCTTAAGCATGATGATGTTGGTTGTTCCGCTCTCGGCCCTTTACGAGATTTCGATCATAATTGTGCGCCTTGTCGAACGAAAACGCACGACGAGCCTTCAGGCCAGCGACACTTCTGCTTAATATTTGCACATGCATGCTTTTGTCTCTTGTCTCTTTTTTTTCCGCTAGACTAGACTTGAACTCAGTTCGACTGACTTGAGTCGAACAACCGCGGAGGGAGTCATCATGGCGGATGTTCTCGTTGTTACGAGCAAAGTGAAGAAGTTGATCAAAGAAAAAGGCGACTGCAACACGTCTGGCGAAACGATTGACGTTTTGTCGAAGGCGATCGAGCGTCTTTGCCAAAAAGGCATCGAAAGCGCGAAGGCTGATGGCCGCAAGACCGTAATGGCTCGCGACATCGTCATCGACCATCTCTAATTAGTTTTAGAGATTTGCTTTAAAAATTCGAATCATTAGAACTGCGTCTTCAGATGTGAATCACACGTTTGAAGGCGCTTCTTTTTTTTAATTATCGGAACGAATGGATTTTCGTTCTTCGTTCTGACTACCTCGAGTGGTAACTACACGATTACCCATCAGCCTTACTATGATTTGGTGGAGTCTACGGTGTCTCCAGATGGGGTGACGCAAATAAATGGTTATAGTGGTTCGCTGCCGACTGGGTGGGCCTATTCGGGTACTGTTTCTGGTTCCGTTGGATTTACATTCAACGACGATTTTCTAATGACTTCAAAAAAGGTCAACACATCGTCCCCAATAACACTTGCTTACGATAACGATGGTTTGATCGTTTCCGCTGGTGATCAGACGATTACTCGCAACACGACGACGGGCTTTGCAACAAAGGCGACGCTTGCCGATATCACCGAGAACTATGCGTACTCGGCGCTCTATGGCGAACTCTCTTCGACTCAAGGAAAACACCTGACGTCGAACCTTTATAAGGCCGGCGCAAGGCGAGCCCGGTTTCTCGGAACAGGCCTATGTTTCAAACTTCATTTTTGCTAAGGTCTCGATAAAAATCCGAGACGAAGAGTCATTAAAAACATATCTCAATAAGATACTCGAGTACCCAGAGCCCAATGTCTTTCATTTTCATTCTTATGAGGTCGCTCTTTTAAATGAACTTCGCGAGAGTGATAACAAAGAATTGTTCGTAGGATTTCTTAAAAAAAGAATGGGTATGTATTCCGATGCAGACGTTTTGACCAAGTTAAATGCATTCACGGGCTAAAGTCGCTGTAAAGCCGAATGCTGTGACGACGGTGTCAGTAAGTTTGGAACTTTCCAAAATGTAGAGGTAATTTGTGGATTCTAAAATTGTACCTTCGGTGCCGGAGTTCGATCCTAAAACCTTCCGCTCGAGCCGAGGTTTGTTGATTGCCTCACGGCGACCACGACCGAAGGTCAAATATCCGCCGACTGACAGCATGATACGGTGACCAGGCAGAACTGGCCCCGCCGCGCGTGTGTGTTCACGTATGAACATCAGTAATTCACAGTAGTTATAGATAGTTAGAGATAAGCCGGTGGTCCGGTCCGATTTTGCAAAACGAAAAATGCATTTTGCAAAACGCAAAATTATGCTAGTCTTTGAGACATGAGAGAACAGAAGCGTCTAAAGCCCCAAGATGTTCTGGTATTGCTGTGGTTGATAAATCGACCAGAGCCCGAGGGAACTGTCCGTAATTTGGATGCAGCCTATGCATTGAAATTAAGTCCGTCCGAAATTGGGTTAGCTTTTAGTCG
>JAVFAU010000324.1:0-3411 GCA_034002335.1 Bdellovibrionales bacterium
AAAGCCTTGCGTCTTTCTCTGATCTCGTCGCCAAAACGCTATCGATCAACTCGCGCCGCTGATCCGGTCCTTCCTTGATCGATGCAAGACTCTCGGGACTGAATAACACTATGGGTATCCTAGCGGAGAGTGTGGAAAAACCTGTGCGTTTTCCCTCATAACTTACCGACCGTCTTCCCTCTGAAAAATCCAATTGGATATTCGCCCTACCAGCGGATCCTTCGACAACAGCCGAGACTCGCGCACGACCGTTCGTCGCCGCCTGCAAAGGCGTATTGGCGTTCTGATTGATAAAATGGGCGTATTGAGCCGGTCGAAAACTCTCTCCACGAGAAAGCATATACACGGCTTCAAGGAGATTCGTTTTCCCCTGACCGTTCGGGCCGAGAAAAAAATTAAGCCTCGGCCGCAATGCGATCTCCTGCATCGAAAAGTTTCGAAATTGGGAGATCCTGAGATTGGTTAGTTTCAATTTGAACCCGAGCTGCGCCTTAAATTCTCATCGGCATAACGACGCAGGTGTAGCTTTGGTCGTTACGAGGCCGCATAAGGCCTGGAGACAGTTGGTCGTTCAGGTGAAGGTCAACACCGTCGTCGTCAAAACTGTTCAAAACGTCGAGCATGTAGCGCGCGTTAAAACCGATTTTGATATCTCCGCCCTTGTAGTCGACTTCGATCTCTTCTTTCGCATCGCCGAGCTCAGGGTTGTTCGACGTGATCTCCATACGACCACCCGTTAAAGCCAACGTGATGCCTTTGTACTTTTGATTCGAAAGAAGCGACACGCGCTTAAGCGAAGAGAGCAAAATCTCACGCGGAATCTGCACACGGTTAGGCACAGACTGTGGAATAAACTGTTGATAAGATGGAAACTTACCTTCAATCAATCGCACCATCAAAACAGTCGAGCCACGGCGAACAACAAGCTGCGATCCTTCCACAGCTAAATCGAAGTCTCCTTCGATTGTTTCAAGCATCTTCTTGATTTCAAAAAGACCCTTGCGCGGAATAATCACGCCCGCCGCTGGAAACGCCGATTGCGTGACCTGAGCTTGAGTTAAAGCCATTTCGCGATCGACGATCGAAAGCCTGAAGCCATCCGTTGCGACCATGCGGAAAACCGACTTGCCGTCTTTGTTCAAACGCTCAAAGAAAACGCCGTTGAGGTAATAACGGGTTTCATCGTTTGAAACCGAGTAGATGGTTTTTTCGATCATATCGGCAAAGGTTGCCGCTTTGATCGTCATGAAGTCTTTTGTCGCGTACGACGGAAAGACTGGATATTCTTCCGCCGCGATTCCCACAAGGTTAAACACAGACTTGCGCTGCTTGATTTCAAGCCAGTTGTTATCACGCTTGGTTAACGTGAGAGGTCCATCATCAAGTTCCTTTACGATCTCAAAAAGGCTCTTCGCAGAAACTGCTACTTTTCCAGCCTTCTCTTTCAACGTCGGGATTTGGTCTGTGAGACTGACCTCAAGATCCGTTGCAAAGACTTTTAGAACGCCGTCCTTTGCTTCCAACAAAACATTGATAAGCACAGGCATGGTGTTGCGCTTTTCAACGATGTTTTGAGTTTTTCCGAGAAGACCTAAGAGATCCTTTTTTTCGACTTCGATCATCATATTTTGTTCTGACCTTTGAATATTGAGTCGTTCACCAAATGCCTTCGAACTTTGAGCGTTCTATCCTCTTCTTCTTTATATATAAATATCAGAAGTAGTAGTAGGGCCTGTGGTTAACGTCCTTTTCTTGCTAACTGTTTGTTTTCACTACAAAATTAATGTGGATGACTTCGGGTTTTACTGCGTCAACGCCCACAAGGGAAATGTGGAGTTATGCAATCCACAACGTTGTTCTGCCTACCGTCCCGATAGTTATCCACAATCCACATTCACACCCCTGTGATATTGTGGATTCTGACCTGTAACTCATCGATATCTCTCTTCATATCGAGATTTGAAGCCAGTTGATTATCGATCCGCTGCAGTGCATTCATGACTGTTGTGTGATCACGGCCCCCAAAATGACGACCGATTTCCACAAGCGATTTATTAGGCAGATTCTTTTTGATTAACCACATCGCGATTTGGCGAGCGGTTACGATCGGCTTGGGACGAGCTTGACCACGCAAATCTGTGGCACGCAGACGGTAATGAGTCGCAACGAGGCTCTCGATGTCTTCCATCGTGATCTGGTTACCCTCGGAATCGAGCGCAAGAATCTGTTTCGCGCTATCCAGGGTGATCGGCGCATTCGAGAAACTGAAGTAAACCTCGATTTTATTCAGGTTTCCTTCGAGTTCGCGAACCGAGCGCTTTGAAACTTTCGCGACGTATTGAAGAACCGAATCATCGATGCGCATCCGGCGCTGCTCTGTTTTTGAGCGAAGGATGGCTAGCCGTGTTTCGAAATCTGGCATCTTTATGTCCGCGACCAACCCACCTTCAAGCCGTGTGCGGATACGGTCTTCGAGACCGGGGATATCCTTGGGTAGTCGGTCACTCGTCACGACGACTTGCTTACGCATTAAGTAGAAGTGATTAAAAGTTTGGAAGAACTCCTCTTGGATCTGCTCTCCACGCCCGAGAACGTGAATATCGTCCATCAGCAGGACATCGCATTTTTCGCGGTATTTCGCGTGGAACTTATCCATCGTGCGATGGCGAAGGCTGCTCATGAACTCCGAAAGAAAGCGACTCGTGTCGACGTATGTGACTCGGAGGTGTGGAAAACGTACACGAATTTGATTCCAAACCGCGAACATCAAATGCGTCTTACCGAGACCGGTAGGCCCGACAATAAAGAGCGGGTTGTAAGTGGTGCTCGGATTGTCAGCAATGCTCAAACTCGCGTTGTAAGCGAATTCATTCGTCCGGCCGACAACGAATGTCGAGAAAGTCATATCTGCGCGCGGTTCGTTTCCTGACGGCACAGGCGTTGGTGAACCCGAAGGGGTTTGAAACCCTGGTTCAGCCTTCATTTCTTGCTGGTGGAAGTATTCATCGAGCGTGGTTGGCTCTATGTTCGTCGCTGGGCGGCCTGTAATTCGAATTTCAGTCGTGAAATCGCCGCTGTAATGCGCTCGAATCTCGGGATAGAACCGATCCATGTAGTTTTCGATCTGTTCCTTATGAAGGCGCGACGGCACTCCGAGCACGAACTTCAAATGCCCGGTTTCCGTGGGCTCGATTTCTTCGAGAGTCGTCGAAGTGAGCCAGTTACGGAAAGCCTTATTATCGGGATTCAATTGTAAAAGATTATCGACGACCTTTTTCCAAAAGTCGGTTTTAGAATCCATTGCTTCGAATGGCTCTGTTTCGGTTGTTTGGACGGGCTTGTAATCCATGTCTAAATACCTGTTTCGTGGGCGATCTTGTGAATTGCCACTATTTATTCGGTCGTTACTGG
>JAVFAU010000325.1:0-3410 GCA_034002335.1 Bdellovibrionales bacterium
CGTCGGGCTTCTTATGCGTGCGGGAGCGAACGCGATCAAGATCGAAGGCGTGGACGGGTCCGAAGAAACCATCCGTCACATCATTCAAAGCGGAGTCCCCGTGATGGGACACCTCGGCCTCACGCCACAATCCGTAAATCAATTCGGCGGCTTCAAAGTGCAGGGAAAAACAGAAGCCGCCGCCATGCAGATTCACGCCCAAGCACGCAAGCTCATCGAATGTGGCGTGTTCGCTCTTGTGCTCGAATGCGTGCCGAGCCCTCTTGCGAGTCAAATCACCACGAACTCATCTGTTCCCGTCATCGGGATCGGCGCGGGTGTCGGTTGCGACGGCCAAGTTCTCGTCTTCCAAGACGCTCTTGGTTTAAATACGGAGTTCAAACCAAAGTTCGTACGTCACTTCGCAGAAGGCGCCGAAGCTCTTCGCCAGGGCCTCGATCTCTTCGCTCAATCCGTTCGGGACAAAACCTTTCCTAGTGAGAGCGAAGGTTTCAATAAATGATTCACAATTCAATCGAGTCATGGATTCAAGCTCGCGACATCGCCCTGAAGGCCGGAAAATCCATCGGATTCGTTCCCACAATGGGCGCGCTTCACGAAGGCCACCTCTCCCTGCTTCGCCGCGCTCGGTCCGAAAACGATCTCGTGCTTCTCAGCATCTTCGTGAACCCGACTCAATTCGACAACCCCGAGGACCTGAAGTCTTATCCCTCGTCACTCGATCGCGACATCGAACTGGCTCGCTCTGTCGGCTGCGACCACATTATTCTTCCGACGGAAGCCACAATGTACCCAGACGGATACAGCTACCGCGTTTCGGAATCGAACTTTTCCAAACGTCTCTGCGGCGCCCATCGCCCTGGACATTTCGACGGAGTTCTCACGGTTGTCCTCAAACTTTTCAACATCGCGAAAGCTCATCGCGCCTACTTCGGCGAAAAAGACTTTCAGCAGCTGCAATTGATTCGGAAAATGAAAGAGGCCTTGTTCCTAGATCTCGAAATTCGCTCGTGCGCGACTCTACGCGAAGCCGATGGCCTTGCAATGAGTTCTCGCAACCGACGTTTCTCTGCAGAGGATCGTATGCGTGCGCCGCTTTTCGCGCGCACGATCGCGCAGTCGCTTGTCGCGAAGCGATCACCGCAAGAGACAAAGCAAGAACTCGAACACCACGGTTTTCGCGTCGACTACGTCGAGGATCTCGATCTTCAAAACACGCCGCCGGCCGCGGCTGAAATCCGGCGACTGGCCGCCGTTTTCCTAGGAGATGTGCGCCTGATCGACAATATGAACCTAGAGACGGCTAAACAGCTCGCCCAAAAAGACTAACCAGAAAAACTAACCAGAAGGACTAAGATGAGTCGCAATGTTCTCTTTCTCATGACTGGTTCGATTGCAGCCTACAAAGCCTGCCACGTTCTTTCTCGTCTCAAACAAGACGGCCACCAAATCGAAGTCGTCGCAAGCCCATCGGCGCTTCGTTTTATCGGCGAAGCCACGATCGAAGGCCTTATCGACCGTCCCGTTCGCAAAGCCCTGTTCGGCACCGGAGCCCACATGGCCCATATCAATCTCATCCGCTGGGCCGATCTCGCAATCGTCTGCCCGGCCACCGCCAACACGATCAACAAGCTTGCGGCGGGAGTGGGCGATGACTTGATCACGACCCTTTTTCTCGCTCACGACTTCACGAAACCGTGGCTCATCGCCCCTGCGATGAATTCGAAAATGTACCACCATCCCGTTACGCGCTCGTCGGTCACGAAACTAAAAGACATGGGTTGTTCAATTCTCGAAACGGCATCCGGAGTTTTGGCCTGCGGCGAGATCGGCGACGGCAAGCTCCTCGAGCCGACCCTGATACTCGAGGAAATAAAAAAACACCTGGCACAGACGCCTTCGAAACCGCACGCCTCACCTTCGAACAAACACGCGTCCCCTGGTCACGGCCTCAACGTACTCATCACATCTGGAGGCACCGTCGAACCCATCGATGCCGTTCGTTCGATCACGAACACCTCCACAGGCTCAACGGGCGCGCTCATCGCGGACGCCTTTCTTGGAAGCGGCCATCGTGTGACCTTTCTCCAAGCTCGCGGCTCAGTCGGTCCGCGCGCCGAAGAGCTTGATGCCTTAAACAGATTTCACCCGAAGCTGTTTTCCAGCTTCCGCGATCTCGACGAACTTCTGCAGATGGAGCTCAAGACAAGCTCCTATGACGTCATCATTCACGCGGCGGCCGTAAGCGACTTCTCGCTCGATCAAGCACATCACAAACTCAGCTCCGAAACCGAACAACTCACGTTGCACTTGAAACGAAACCCGAAACTGATCGATTCGCTTCGAGCATGGTCTAAAAACACAAAGGCGACCTTGATTGGTTTCAAGCTGACGGCCGATCCATCCACGCAACATGAGAAAATCGAAAAACTCATGACGCGAGCGAAACCCGATTACATTGTCGCAAACGATATGGCGACGCTTCCATCATGGTCGATTCACGACTCGGAAAAAGAAGTCTCATCGGGCTCAACACGCGAAGCCCTCGCCTTCACATTACTGAGCCTCGCTGAAAGCGGACGACGTGAAACAAAGGATCTGTTATGATTTTATGCCTTGATGTCGGCAATACGACCATCCACGCAGGTGTTTACCCACTTTCCTCGCCACCGAAGCTGATCACTCAATTTCGACGCACGTCCGGTTTTCGCGCCTCGAGCGACGAGATCGGCCTCTTTCTGCGCTCCGCACTTCGCGAGAACGGCGTGCAGCCAGAAGGCATCGCACGTATCGCGATATGTTCGGTCGTTCCCGACGCCGTCTACTCCATTCGCGGCGCCTGCACGAAATACTTCAATCAGCAGCCATTCTTGCTTCAAGCGGGAACCAAAACCGGCCTGAAAATCAAATATCGAAACCCTCTTGAAGTCGGCGCGGATCGCATCGCAAACGCCATTGCCGGAGTCGAACTTTTTCCCAATCGAAATCTCATCATCGTCGATTTCGGAACTGCGACCACGTTTTGCGCGATCTCGCGAACAAAAGAATACCTCGGAGGAGTTATCATCGCGGGTATCCGTATTTCAATGGAAGCTCTCGAATCGCGAACGGCGAAACTTCCATCGGTCGAGATCACGCCGACGGCGACGACGCTCGGTAAGTCCACAACGGAAAGCATTCAATCTGGCCTCTATTATGGCCAAATGGGCATGGTCAAAGAAATCTGCGCACGACTCACGCAGGAATGCTTTCTTTCGCAAGATCCCGCCGAGCGACCGCTTATCATCGCAACCGGTGGATTCGCGGGGCTCTTCGAAAAAGATCAATTGTTTGATTCCATCGTACCCGACCTCGTGCTGCGCGGGCTCTACCTCGCTCAGCGCATGAACGACTAGCGCACGAGTTTTACG
>JAVFAU010000326.1:0-3403 GCA_034002335.1 Bdellovibrionales bacterium
TGGGGTGAGTCACTTTCTGAAGCCTATAACGGCATCGAGCGACTCGAGCACGCGAGTATCACGCTTGCGCAGGCGCAGGCTCTTGGGGGGCTTACGCGTTTGCCGGCGGACGAGGTGGCGCGGCTTTATGCCATGCGCGCGCAGTCGGACGGGCGGACGCTATGACAGGTGGAAGACAGTGACTGATCGAGGCGGCGTTGTGATTCGTGAGCTGTATGAGTCGTTGGGACTGAGACTGAAAACGTCTCCGAATCTGATTCTCGAAATTTTAGATCAACGTGTTTTACCCGACGAAGAACGTTGGATCAGAGTCGAAACGACGGAGCAAATGTGTGATCTTATCAAAACGCTCGCGGTTCGCGGTGCACCTTTGATTGGTGTCGCTGCTGCGATGTCGCTTGCAGTGAATACACTTGGTCGAGATGCGCCTGAGATGAAGCGAGCGGCCCGAGATCTAAGGGCGGCAAGACCCACCGCTGTGAATTTGATGTGGGCGATGGACCGTATGCTTCGTCGCGAGCCTCAGGAACTTTTGGATGAGGCTGTGAAGATTTTCGATGAAGACGTTGAGATGTGCCGCCTTATGGGAAAAAACGGGAGTTCCCTGGTTTGGGAGTCCGCTCGGAATTCCGCAGGCCATGAAACGGAGATCGGCGTACTCACGATTTGCAACACGGGCGGGCTTGCAACGGTTGGATCGGGAACCGCGTTCTCTGTTCTTCAAGCCGCGCATGAGGAAGGCCTGAAGGCCGGTCGAAAGCTTCATGTCTATGCCTGTGAGACGAGACCTCTTTTGCAGGGCGCTCGTTTAACGACGTGGGAACTTTCGAAATGTGGTATTCCTCATACTCTGATCACAGACGGCATGGCTGCGACGCTGATGAAGCAGGGAAGAATCCAGTGTGTTTTCACTGGAGCTGACCGTGTGTCGGCGCGCGGAGATTTCGCGAATAAGATAGGAACTTACTCGCTAGCCGTTCTTGCTCGCCACCACGGGATACCGTTTTATCCGGTCGCTCCGATGTCGACGGTTGACCGCGGCTGTGTTGACGGCGATGCAATTGAAATTGAACAACGAGAGCCCGAGGAAGTGCGTGGGTTTGTGAGTCCTACACGGCAGATGAGATGGGCGCCCGAAGGCGTGAAGGTGTTTAATCCGTCTTTTGACGTCACGCCGGCTGAGCTCGTAACAAAGCTTGTTTTAGACAAGGGCGTTTATGCTCCTCAGGAGTATCGAGATTTTTTGAAGGCGACGACTTAAGCGTTTTTCATCGAGTGGCATCACGGCCGATGAAAAGAAAGGTATTGTATGTGGGCGATCATTGGTGGTTCTGGCTTTGAAAGCTTCGACGGCGTTGAAGAAGTCGCGGATATTGATCGTACGACTCCCTTTGGCGAAGCCTCAACGGGCCTTCGACGTATCCGGTTTAACGGACAAGAAATAGTATTTCTCTCTCGTCACGGTCGTCACCATGAGCTATTGCCGAGTGAGGTGAACTACCGCGCCAATATCTACGCGCTCAAACGCGCGGGCGTAAAAAAAATCATTTCAGTTTCGGCGGTCGGCAGTCTTCGTAAAGAGCTCGCACCGGGCGATCTCGTTGTCGCGACTCAGTACATTGATCGAACGAAAGGTGTGCGAAAACATACCTACCTTGGTGATGGGCTTGTTGGGCATGTG
Source organism: Bdellovibrionales bacterium (assembly GCA_034002335.1). Lineage (GTDB taxonomy): Bacteria > Bdellovibrionota > Bdellovibrionia > Bdellovibrionales > JAMPXM01. The sequence goes on from JAVFAU010000326.1 coordinate 1,682, forward strand.
TCCCTTGCGAAACCTGTTTGGCGCAAAGGCGTTGAAGCCGCGAAGAGCGTTGCCGAGCAGATGGATTTCTCCATTCATTTCGACAAAACGTATGTGTGCATCGAGGGTCCGTATTTTTCGACACAAGCCGAGTCGAATACATACCGTCAAATGGGCGCGGATATCATTGGCATGACAAACTTTCCGGAGTTTGCGCTCGCTCGCGAGGCGGGCATTTGTTATCTGCCGTGTTGTTTTGTGACGGACTATGATTGTTGGGATGATGCCATTGAACACGTCACTCTTCAGGTCGTGCTCGATACGATGAAGCAGAATAATAAAAAAGCGGTGAAGATGATCGGCGCTCTGCTTAAAGAGAACCCTGATGTCGAGACTGAGTCACGCGAGGGCGGACTCAGGAACAGTCTCATGACGCCTCTGACCTCGCTGAATCCGAAAACACGCGGATGGCTCGAGGTTTTGACCGATTAGCTTTATCGAACCGTACTATCGAACGAGGGGAATGCGTTCGGTCTTGCTTGTCTCGGGTTTTAGATAGTGAGCCGGCAAACCGGCTTGAATCGCTTGCGCCAATGCTTTGAGCGTCGCCTTGCGTTTGTAAACGCGGGAATGAACGAGGCTTACTTCTCTTGTCGGAACAGGTTTGCTGAACTCTCGAATTTGACGTTTGCGTTTTCCTTCTTCGATATCGGCGACTGAGAGCGCGGGCAGAAGAGTGTAGCCGCCGCTTAGGTCGACCATCTTTCGCAAGGTCTCAAGGCTGCCGCTTTCGAACATGGCTCGGCCCGAGCTTTTTCGCTTTCTTCGATCTCCGCAGACTTTCAAAGATTGATCGCGAAAGCAGTGCCCTTCGGAAAGAAGCCAGAGATCCGTGATGCTGAGGTCGTCTGATTCAATGGACTTCTTTTTTGCGAGCGCGTGATCTGGCGCGACGTAGACGAAGAACGGTTCGTAAAACAGAGGTTCTTCGACGATATGTCCGTCGTCGAGCGGAGTGACCAGGAGACCGACGTCGAGTGATCCTTCTTTAATGCGATTCATCAGCTCTTTTGTTTGTAGTTCTTCGAGCGAGAGTTCGGTTTCTGGAAAATGTTTTTCAAACCAAGCGACAAGTTTTGGGGCCAGTGTCGGGCTAAGGGTGGGAATGATTCCGACTTTGATGGTTCCCGCAACGATGTCTGTTTCATCAGCCGAAAGTGACTTGAGTTTTTCGGCCTCGGCCAAAACGATTTGCGCTTGAGCGACGAGCTGTTCGCCGAGTGGAGTCATGCGAATGGGCTGGTGAGTACGATCGAAGATTTCGATTCCGAGTTCCTCTTCAAGCTTTTGGACCTGCATGGAGAGGGTTGGTTGGGTGACAAAGCACGATTCGGCGGCGGCTCCGAAGTGACGATGTTGAGCGACGGCCACGATGTATCCGAGTTGAGTCAAAGTCATGGGCCATTGTTGCGCCACGACCCACGGTCAGATCAATTGAAAAAAGGAATCGGTGGGGAGCCGAAGAAGGGCGCTTTCGAGGCTTTTGGGGCGGTACTGGCTGGGGCGGGTGATGAGATGTAAGTTAATGAAATCACTCTGGTTACATTGGCCCTGGAGGGGGTTTTGACGGGGCGGCATAGGGGTTGATTAGAGGTGATTGCCAAGAGTTGATCTCGAAGGCGGGTAAGAAAAGAGGCAGTCATGTTGTACGTTCGATGTCCTAAAACTCTGGAGAAGGTGAGC
>JAVFAU010000327.1:0-3398 GCA_034002335.1 Bdellovibrionales bacterium
GCTCCAGAATTTTTTCGCCTTTGGGGCTGAAGTATTCCACGACTTTCGAATCTGAGAAGCGATAGAGTTCGTGTCCTCGTGTTCGTAGCCGTACGTTTGTCGACGCGGAGGCATGAATCGCTGACGTCGCACGATCAAGAGTTTCTCCGACCGTGACCCCGGGGCCTCCAAACTCTGTTTTCATGGCGTTCATGAGCTCGGTCGTTTTGCGTACGATCTCGACAGACGTTCTGGCCGCGCTTACGGCTTTCGCTCCGGCTGCGTAGACCATGTGCGGAGAAACGACGGAGGCAAAGACACCAGCTATGAGCTTACACAGCATTTTTGACTGCTGAGCGGCTGGCATGCACTGGAACTGTTTGAACTGCAGATTGATTTGATCTGCGATGACTTGTTTGATTTCGCTGATGTTCGAAAGAGCCACGACGGCACGGTCGATACAGGTTTCTTGAGCGCTGACGTTGGCATCGGCTGCATCCGAAGCCATGCCGAACGCATCTTTTGCAGCCCTATAGGCGCGTAAGACAGCGTTTCGTGTCACTTGATAGGCGCAAGTGGGAGTTTCTACGACGACCATTTTAATCGCGGCCCCGACGCCTTCGATGATATCGACAGCCGTTTCGCCAATTCCAACGGCGCATTGACCGGCAGATTGTAGAAGGCCGTCGATCAAACTTTCAGTGACGGGTGCCGAGGCGATCGCATTGGCGCATGCGATTTGTGCGATTTCGTCGAGACTTTGTTTTGAGAACAGCGCAGGTTCCGCGGTATCGCAGTTGTCGTTTGCGACATTCACAAGCGGGTTGAGTCTCGAGCCAGCCATGACTTGCGCATACGTCATAGACGCCGTCTGGGCTCGGAGGTGTGTCGGAGCCTGGGCTAAAATGAATGATACGATCAAAAGATAGATCGTGAGCATTCGCCTCGTCATGGCTTAGGGCTCCGTAGTTTTTCAATAATCTGATTTCGCAGTTTAAAATCGATTCGATCCGTGCCCCGTTCGACAATCGTGAGCGCGTCGCCTTTTTCGTCGAAACACCATGTTTGGCGCGTCGGTTGAGCGCGCGGAGGCTTGCCGTCCAAACGCACTTCGATACAGTCCAATCCACCGAGTTTAAGAGCGTCGTATTTTCCAAGGTCTCCTCGGAGTGTTTGGATGCGCTTGTCTTTTCCGGAATGCTTCTGGATAGCGACTTGAGAGCCTTGCGTGAGGCGTTCGATTTTTCCGGGAACAGGGCTCTTAAGCCAAATTGCGATGTTCGGAGTCACGGCTGGAGTTTCGAACCACCCCGCGGGTGGCTTCATGAACTGAGAGTCGGAATACCGCCCCGCCGACTCTCCAAAGGAGGTCGATGGTAGCCCGAGCATTGTTATAAAAATGATCGAAATAAGCCTCATTGGCGTTCTTCTTTGAAAAGGGGCGTTTTTTTAACAATTACTTATCGGCATGTTTCGGGGGACCACGCGTTAAGTTCTTGTGTATTCATTGGATAGGTGTCTTGGGGTGGAACGGGCCATGTCTCCATATCGAACAGGACCTGTATAAGAATTGAACATCTGTATGCCAAGAACGTCTTTTGAAGCGTGCGCGTTTTGGGGCGTGTCTCGGGTCGAGTCTCAGATCGAATATAAGAAGCTAATGCCGCCTCTGTCTTTGGCCCAAAGCTTGCCCTACCAATAAGTTGAATACGAAAAATCGCAATGGAGGTATCCGATGACGGGTATGGGAGAAACAAAAAGAATGGGTCTAGCGACAGGCCGCTCTGTCATCGTTCTGATGATTGCTGTGTTTGGTCTGGTTGGTTGTTCAAAAGAAGAAGGTGCGACACCAATCGGGCGCGGCGCGCGCGCAATCACGCCTTCGGGACAGACACCATCGTCTGCCGGTATTTCATTGAATGGTTGGGTGATTGCTGATGCTAGCCATCAAGATCTCTTTCAACATTCTTTGAGCGGGTTTGTCGAAGCTTCGATGGACTCAGCTTATCTCGGATATGTATCGGCTCAAGCGACGGGTGGGACTGGCGTCTTTTTAGGTGGAAGCGTTGAGCTTCAAGCCGGTCTGTTGAATCCATCGAACACGACACAGGTGAACATCAAGACCGACTCGAAACTTCTTGTCACTATCTATGATGAATTCACGGGACGTCCTGATTCAACAGGAGCGACGGTGAGCCCGATTTCAACCTATCTCACAACGGCTTCTGGTTACGTGCAGGGCAACCGTGCGTATCTGAAGTTTTCAGACAGCTACGGCATGATCGAGTTGGACGGCACGTTCAATGCGAATGTTTTTGAAGGTACATTCTCGTACGATAATAACCGCCGTTTCGATGGCGCAGGACAAGGAGCCGAGGGAGTTCTTGGAACTTTCCAAGTGCCGACTTGTCAGTTCTTCCGCTGCCAATAAGTCGTAAAATCGCGTTGAATAAAAATTAGCGCGTCATAAGTGTCTCGAGGCGGCCTTTTAGGGTTGCCTCGTTTCTTTGGTCGCAGCAAAATGCCCCGTATGTCAGAGTTCGGTGCATCTTCTCCTACGCCAGGGACCCCGTTCGCATTTTCCCGTCAGACACTTGATTGCGTCGTTGGCGGCCGCTCGGCTTTGGATCTGGCGCGTTTGGAAGTCAGAACGAAAGAAGAGGCGCGGGAGTTCGTTCAAACCTACGGTTACAATCTCGAAGATCGGCGTGATGTCGATGAGCTTTGGTCGATGCACCGAAGAGCGCTGGCTTTGATTCGCGAGCAGTTGTTGGACCCGGACGAGGATCTTCCGCCCGAGCTTTATGATCCGACGATGCTTGAGGATATTTCAGATCTTCTGATTCACGCTTCGCGCCGCGATCCCGGCACGGCTCACATACGCAAATGGGCGTGTGCTCTTTTAAAGGTCATGCACGTGTATGTTCATTTGCGAAACGACTTGTTCTCAGCCTTTCGTGATGAAATTCAAACTCAGATATTAAGGCCTCTCGAGTCGGCCGTGCAGGTGGAGTTGGTCGACGGGGAAGAACGTCAGTTTGTTCAAGATGACGAGCGAATCGAGATCGAACGCTTCGAGGTCAAACCGTTTAAGACGACCGCGTCTTCGGTTATCAAGCTTCTCGCTCGTCCGGAGCGGGTTGCTCTGACGTTGCTTGATAAACTGGGTGTGCGTTTTGTTACGAAAAGCGTTTACGACTCGTTTCGGGTGGTTCGCTTTCTTATGAACGCGCACATCGTGAGCTTTCCGCACATCATTCCCGATCAAAGTGTGAATACGCTGTTTCCGTTAAATATCTTTTTGGAGTCGAGGGAAGAGCTTGTTCATTCGCAGGCCGGATCGGGCGTGATGTAGGATGCGATGGTGGACGACTAGTTGAAAAGAAGCTGGGAGGCGCAAGCGTCTCGTGCGGAGATGC
>JAVFAU010000328.1:0-3392 GCA_034002335.1 Bdellovibrionales bacterium
GATTCGGCGCACGATCATTCGAACGGGAGTCGTATTGGCTCGTCAAGGTGGGGCGCTGCCGTTGATGCTCCCTCTTTTCAAGCTCCACGCGGGGGGAAGGCTCGGTCATGGCAAGCAGTGGATGTCATGGATTCATCTCGACGACATGGCGGACTTGATTCTTCATGCGTTAGATTCATCTGCGGTTTCCGGCGTTCTTGAGGGCTGTGCTCCAAACCCTGTAACGAATGCGGAATTCACGCAAACGCTTTGTCGAGAGCTGGGTGTCTTTCAAAATCTGCCTGTCCCGGCGTTGGCACTTAAGCTTTTGTTGGGAGAGAAAGCGTCGGTTGTTCTTGAGGGGTATCGCATGAATCCCACACGAACGCTCGCATCGGGCTATGATTTTAAGTATAAAACCCTCCAGGCGGCCCTCCGGGCGGCATTGACGGAGATTTATGATGGCAGGTGATTGGTCGCAGACGGTGGCGACGCTCGCGGTTGGAACGGAGATCACGGACGGGCAGATATCAGACCGAAATTCGCAATGGCTTTCGGCTCGCATGGCTGAGTTTGGTTACTTCGTAGCCGAGCATCGTGCCGTGCCTGATGATCGTGCGAAAATCTTGCGCAGTTTAAATGAACTCGCGAAACAAGCGCGCATTGTTTTCGTAACAGGAGGCTTGGGGCCGACGAGCGATGATTTTACGCGCGAGAGCGTGGCTCAGTTTGTCGCAAAGCCATTGATCTGGCACCAGGCCTCTTGGGAACAGATTCTCGAGCGTCTGGCCTTGCGTGGAGCGCAGGTGACGGAGAATCAAAAGCAGCAGTGTTTTTTTCCAGACGGCGCTACGGTCTTGCGCAATTCGAATGGGACTGCGAACGGCTTTCTCGTTGCGACGGATCAGGGGGGAGTGGTGGTTTCGTTGCCGGGGCCGCCGGCCGAAATTCGAGCGATTTGGCAAGACGGCTTAAGTCGCATTTTAGAGCCTACGGACTCCAACGGTTTAAAGAAGAGTCGCGAGCTTACGCTTTTAAAAACGATGGGAATCGGCGAAGGCGCACTGGCAAGCGGTGTTGAGGAGATCGCAATTCGGGTGGCTGACGAACTGGGACTTCCGAAACCCTTTATCGGATATCGCGCCCATGCTCCCTATGTTGAAGTGAAGCTTTGGGCGACAGATGAGATTGAGCGAGAGTTGGTGACTCGTGTCGCGACAGAGCTTCGGCGGCGGTACGCGGAGTTTTATATCGGTGATGGTCGGTTTGATTTGGCGGACCGTGTTTTGGAAAAAATCGAGCGTGTCGCCCGTGCTGGCGGCCGTGTTCTGCTTGTCGACGGTTGCGTGCGCGGCGAGTTGGTTGAGCGTTTTTATAGCCGAGCGATGGAGACTAAAAACGAGGCATGGAAAAACGCCTTGGATACGGCTCTTCGCGTGACGCTTTTGCCGCGAGAAGAGTTCGATGCGCTTTACGAGGCTGATTGCGGTGATTTTCAAGGCGCACCGTCGTTAATACTCTTGCTTGGAGCGGGTGTCGGTGATTTAGCTTTGAGGCTTGCTGCCGTGACGGCGCAAGAAAGACGAGCGAGGGCTTTTGAACTGCCTCGGCTTGCCGTCACGACTCAGAGTGAGCGTGGTCGTAAGTGGGCGATCGAAGCAGCTTTGCGCTATTGGGGAGAATGATGTTGAGCCGGTTTCCGCATGAATATCCGATCGAGATGACGGCTTATGGTTTTTCTGGTCATTCGTACACGGCGGCAGATGTCTTAAAGCATTTGGCTCCGCGGCTGACGCCTGAGCGCTGGGAAAAAATTCAACGGGTCGTGAGCCAGCGCACGTGCGATGTCACACCTGTTTTGGAAAACATCTATGATCGCGGAAACACCTCGGCGGTCTTTCGATCGGCTGAGGCGATGGGGTTTCAGACAGTTCATTTGATCGAGCCAAGCGATCGTTTCAAAGAGGCCAATCGCGTGACGGCGGGGGCTGATAAGTGGCTTGACGTGATCAAATTTAAAAAAACGGCGGATGCGGTTTCAAATCTGAAATCGAAAGGGTACCAGGTACTCGCGACTCATTTGGACGCGCGCGCAAAGCCTCTCGCGACTCTTGATTTGACCAAGCCGACAGCGATCGTTTTTGGAAATGAAAAAGACGGCATCTCGCAAGAAATGATCGAGCTCTGCGACGCAACCGTCATCTTGCCGATGCGAGGCTTTGTGCAAAGCTACAACATCTCGGTCGCGGCCGCGATCGCATTTCAAACGATCGCCAGCGCACGCGAAGCGGCCACGGCCTCTGGAGCGCTTGCCGCTGAGTCCTTAACTGAAAATGAAAAGCGCCTGCTCGAAGCCCATTACTGCCTGCGCACGCTCGAGAACCCAGTGGGGCTTCTCGAGAAACTCGTGCAGAGGTTTGGTTGACGAGCGCCTGCTTAGAGGGCGACGCCTTCGAGTTCTCGAATAGTGAGTTCGTTACGCGCGCGCTTGTCGCGCAAGACCTGTAGTTCCTGCTGAATCTCAATGAGCTGTCGGTCTCGTCCCGAAAGGCGGCGTGTGACGTCGGCAAGGATGGATGATTGTTTCCCAGGCGTGTTGTTTGCCGCATCGGCCGTGGCGTCTGGTGTCGTCGCTTGTTCCGCAGGCATTTGCCTCGACAGGGTCGCGAGTTTAGAGAGATGGCTTTCGAGCTCGGTTTCGATCGCCATGTTCTCCTTCTCGAGTTGGGCGATTTGTGCGCCAATCTTAAAGCGCTTCAAGAAGGCCTGTTCGGTGACTTCTGGGCAGACATCCGCGTACTCCGAACCGGACCGGCCCGCATCGAAGCCGCGTTCAGGTGAACAGTAGTCAACGAGGCCACGGTTCCAGCCTGCCAAATAGAGTTCTTCTTCGATGAGGACTTCGCGGGCACGGCATCGCTGCACGTAGGCGCTTGTGCCAAGTGGAATGCCGTTAAGGCCATCGACGCGGCCGACTTCAAACCAGTCTGCGTTTCGACAAGGATCACCGGAAACGGTTGGGTTGACCTTCGCGATTTCCGAGAGACCACCAGGAAGGCTACCGCAAGCCGTAAGACCGCCGCAAGCAGCAAGCCCACCCAAAGAGGTCGCGAGAGAGGTCCAAATAGCCGTGGCGACAACTCGGTCTGTCACCGGGCGGCGCCAAGGAAGAGCGCGAAATAGCGCAAAAAAGAAAGCGTGAAGTCGTTCAAAAAGCTGCATCGTTATGCGTTGCATAACACGTCTTGTTCACAAGGTAAAGCAAGGTGCGAAAAAGCGAGAGAATTTTGCTTTGCAAAAACGCCCGGGGAGGGCAGTTTGACGGCATGCGAATAGGTTTACTTCATGATTCAGTTCTTCCTCCTCGTACCTATGGTGGAATCGAACGCATTGTCGTGGCCCTCTCGAGGGCC
>JAVFAU010000329.1:0-3392 GCA_034002335.1 Bdellovibrionales bacterium
GCGCGAAGTTGAACGTAAGCTCGTGGACGCGGTGAAAGAGGGTCGAAGTTACGGTGGGGTCGCGGAGATCGTCGTGCTGGGGCTCCCGAAAGCGCTTGGGCAGCCGGTCTTTCATAAACTCAAAGCCGATCTCGCGGCAGCCTACATGGGAGTCGGCGCAGCCATCGGAGTCGAGATCGGTTCGGGGTTTTCCGCTGCAGGGAGCGAAGGAACAGAGTTTCATCGCGGCGATGTCGGTGATTACGGCGGTATCCGCGGCGGGCTCTCGACGGGCGAGCCTCTGACAGCACGGATTGTGTTTAAGCCAACATCAACAGTCATGGATCTCGCAAAACGCGGTCGTCATGACCCTTGTATCGTTCCAAGGGCGCTACCTGTGTTGGAAGCGATGACGTGGCTTGTTCTCTGTGACCATCTTTTGTGGCGCCGACTGGATCGCTAGGCGCCACGGTGAAAACCACTGTTAGTGGCAGTTCTTAAAGACCCCGCCCCAACCGGCAAAGATCGCGGCTCCGACTGGTTTGTCGGCTTCAAGGTATTGCAAAAGCAAAATGCCAGTACCGCTGTCGCTTGCTGAGGACATTTGTGAAGCGAAGGTCGCTCCCATTCTCGCCCAAGCGCTAAGTCCTTTGGCGTGAGTCACGACAGAAGCTTGAACGGCGTCGTACGTTTGGCCAGCGGCAAGCGCGTGTTTTGCGACATCGAGTGCGAGAGGGTAGCTCGCGATTTCATCTTTTACATTGAAATACACGGCCGAGATATCGGCGTTAGAATCGACTTCGTAAATGCGTCCTTCTTCGGAGTAGATTTGAATGATTTCACCAACAGCTCCGAGATCGACACCGATTTTAAATGAAGTGTCGTTGACGGATTCACACGTCAGGGTTTTTGCGACCACGGGAGCGGCTGCGGCTTCGAGTTCCTCGAGGAAATCCTCGAGTGCGAAGGCGCGTTCTGTCGGAAGTAAAGCAGACGCGAAAACAGACAACGATAGTGCGGAAGCGGAAAGAACTGACTTGAGATAGCCGACCTTCTTCATAAAACCCCTCCTCTGAAGAACGAGAACCCCCCTCAGGCTTCTCGTTTGGAGAACTTAGATGAGATATTTTATCCCGGCAAAAGGGGTGCGAAACCGGAAAATCTTTGCACGAATCCCTTTGTCTTCCTTATGGCAGGGTAAGAAGGAAATGCTTGTGCGCGGCGCGCACAAGACGATTTAGGTGAGATCTGTCGAGGTCTCGGTCTTCACGACGCCTTTGTAGAGATAGGCGACTCCGAACGTGACTGGAACGTACTCGATCGAAGAAAAACGACCGGTCGCGCGCATGAGAGCGACGAACTCTTCACGACAAGGAAACTGGGCCGAAGAGTTTTGCAGATATTCGTAAGCGGATTTTTTTCCTGTGATCCAGCCGCCGAGCGTAGGCAAAACTTTTTCAGAGTAGAGTTTGTAGGCTTGAGCAAAGCCGGATGCTTTTGCGAAACCGGAATTCTCTGGCTGGCCAAACTCAAGAATCATAACGTGACCGCCTGGCTTAACAACCCGCGCGAGTTCCGAGATTCCTTTCTGCGGATCCGAAACATTGCGGATGCCAAACGAGATGCTTGAAATATCAAACGTCGCATCCTCGTAGGGAAGATTCATAACGTCGGCTTGTTCAAATTTGATTTGAAGACCGCGATCTTCGGCTTTGCCGGGAGCGGGCCCCATCATCTCGGCACAGAAGTCCGTGCCTGTGACGTCGCCCGTTGGGCCGACGACCGATTTAAACTGGATCGCAAGATCTCCCGTGCCTGTCGCGCAGTCGAGAATTTTATCGCCCGGTTTCGCTCCCGACCAATCGACGAGTTTCGTTCTCCAGAGATGATGGACACCGCCTGACAGGACGTTGTTTGCGAGATCATAGCGACCCGCGATTTGAGAGAACATGGATCTTACTTTGTCGGCTTCAGGGCGTCCGGCGACAGGCTCATGAGACGTGTTCACAGATAAACTCCATTTGAGCTTTCGGTCGAAGATGTGTCGAGAGGGCTCTGAAACTGAGGCGCGAATTGGAAAAGAGGACGGTGTACGGCCTCGGCAACAGCAGCCGTTTGACGAACGAGAGAGTCGAATGCGTCGTAGTCGAGAGCCTGAAACGAATCCGAGAGGGCTTCGTCCGGGCGAGGGTGTACTTCGCAGATGACGCCGTCGGCTCCGGCCGCGATTCCAGCAAGTGCCATAGGCGTTACGAGTTCGCGGCGTCCCGTGCCGTGCGAAGGATCGACGATGATCGCGAAATCCGTGTGCGCTTTGATCCAAGCGACGGCGTTGAGGTCCAAGGTATTACGTGTCGCGGTCTCAAACGTGCGAATGCCTCGTTCGCAGAGTACGACTTGATCGTTTCCGCCTTTGACGATGTACTCCGCGGCGCGCGCCCACTCTTCGATGGTTGCGGCGAAAGCGCGCTTTAGGATCACCGGACGATTGAGGCGTCCGAGCTCCTTAAGGAGTTCGTAGTTATACATATTGCGCGAACCGACCTGGAACATATCGACGCTATCGAGCATGGCTTCGATTTGGCGAGGATCGGTGACTTCCGAAACCATGGGAAGGCCGCTTTCGGCCTTCACTCGATTCAAAAACTCAAATGCCGGTGTCCCGATGCCCTGAAAGCTGTTGGGGCTTGTGCGCATCTTGAAAACGCCACCGCGCAAAATAGTGGCTCCGCGTTGAGCGACTGAACGGGCCGTGTCACTCAAGTGCTCTTCGCTTTCAATGGAGCATGGACCTGCGATAACGACGATTTCGCGGCCGCCGATGACGACTTCGCGGTTTTGAAAACGAACAGTCACAGGTTTTGTGCGCGAAGGCGTGTGTCCGGACAGATTGAAGTTGGCCATCGCCTTTTGGGCCATGGTTCCGAATTTTGAGGCCGCACTTTCGGCGGAAATCGAAGTCGTCATATCGCTTTTCATTCGGTTTTCACGTCTCGCATTTTCACAGCAACAATGCTAGTGGCAATATCTCTAAACGGAGGGATACTCCCATGAATCCCCCTGGGGTCACAAGAGAGAAAACTTCACATGCCGGATTTGTTGAAATATGTGAATTTTCAAGGGTATTTGAAAAGACTCTGGACAGCGTGAGAGGTCAGGCTTGAGATCGAAATTAGACCCCGAAATGCTCGCGGCATGGCTTCACCAAGGCTGGCTCTTGGAGGTACCGCCCGCTTTGGATGCGGCGCCCGCGGCGAGATCGGCAATATCAGCGACTGAGAGTCGTTTTTGGCTCGGGGGCTTCGGCCCGAAAGTCGATGGCGGCGCGGGGGCGGGCGTCGGTGCTGCTGGCCGGCGGTGAAACCCCGCGGCGCACTTACGAAATGCTGACGGAGGAGCCGCTGCGCGCGACC
>JAVFAU010000330.1:0-3391 GCA_034002335.1 Bdellovibrionales bacterium
GACTTCGCATCGAGCGTCGAGAAACGCGACGAAAGCGGAGCGCCACTTGGCACGCCGTCCGTTCCGTTGTTCACAACCCCACCCTGATGAAACCCTGTCATCACACGTTCCCCTTCTCACTCACTGCCACGTATTGCTAAACCGAATTCGACACTGGATTCGAAATTTGGGGACGCGCAATCGCGCGCACTTCCAACTCGACTTCCACAACCCTCAATCCATCGCGGTTGCTGCCAATCACCATGAAGGCCGCACTCGCTCCCTCCACAAGGTTCGACAGCACATCTCGACGAAACCGCTCTCGATCCAAACCCGTCCAGTCCAATCGCAATAAAATTTTACGAGCCTCGCCGGCTCTTGCATCGATGCTCACACCAAACGCGGGAATCGCCTTAAGCCACTTGATCGAAACACTCTCGATCAAAACCTGTTCACCGCCTAAAAGATCGAACGTCGTGCCCATCGCGCGACGGACCAGAACATCGGCACCCTCGGCAATCAGGGCCGGGCTTCCTCCGCCGACCTCGGCTTCCCAAAACTCCACCGGTTCATCCGTCAAACTGCCGGTTAAACGAACACCGTGCTGACCGATCCCGAGGCCACGAATCGCCCGGTCAATCACGCGTGCTCCGGCTCGTTGGGCCACAGCTTGGGCAACATTGCGCACGACCTCCGGGGACGGCAAAGCGCCCAAGAAAGGCCCGAGTTTTGACTGCACAAGCTTTGATTGTGCGATGTTGCGCAAAGTAGCGCCCAAAGTAGCGTTTAAGATAACGGCTTCCTTCCTAGGGATGCGCCTATTGACCCCGTCCGGCGTAGAGTCTACTGTCTATTTGACGAGTTTCTCTAGGGAAAGCTTTGACGCTAGGAGGCCCAACAGTGGCTGTCGGAAAATACGGAGCGGGTAAATATGTCGCCACGCTCATCGCAGTTTTGCTTATGGCTTGGACATGGAACCTTGCGCATAGCGAGCGTGAATTCGGGCTCGATCAACGACGCGAAATCGAAATGAGCCTCGAAGAAATGATCACGCAGTACATTCAGGCCCAGCGCCCCGATGTAACGGATGTGATTTTTCAGCAACTCTTCAGCGAGGATGTCCATTCATCGCAACCTGAAACCAAAGAAATGCTCGTTCGTTTCCGCTACCTCACCAACGAACCGACTTCGAGCGGTGAGGTTACAGAGCAGTTCTTTGAAGGCTCCGTCCGCCTGCGTTCTGCCGATGGTTTAAGCTGGGAATGGATCGACGAGCACGTGCGCTCGCCGCTTATTCGCTATCGCAACGGTGCGGAAATTCGGGCGTCCGGTGAAGACCCTGCCCAGTAATCGATATCTGACAATCGACGAAAACGGTTACTTCGTACTCGATGGGCTTCGCGTCTCGGACGAATCTCTCGGTCAAGACTGGCTATCTCGCCTGCGTATCGACGAGCGCGGTCGCCCGTTTCTTTCGGGCGAGAGCGATCTCGTCTTGATCGAAGCCTTCGATCAACCACTGATCGCCCTCGAAGCATCCGTCTCGAACACCGGAACATGGCACGCGAAGTTTCCCTATGGTTTCGAACGCGAACTCCTGCCCGACAGCCTTCGTGTCGATGAGTGGGATCGCTTCTACGCACGCACGGTCGACGGTGTTCCCTGCGTGCTTAACCGTCACGCGCAAGACAGCCTGTTTCAACAAGCCGAAGAATACGACGATGATTCCATCACCTTCGGAACTCACTCGTTTCCGATTCTTCCTCTCTTTAGCGACTTAGCCGAAGCCGAACAGTCCGAGTGGTGGAGCGAGCTCTATCGCAACGGCGAAACTCGCTGGGACAACGGCGCCCCTCACCCATTGTTGGATCGTCTCATCCCCCCGCTTAAAATCGCCCGCAGTCGCGTGCTCGTACTCGGATGCGGCGCCGGACACGATGCCGCTTGGTGGGAAAAACGCGGGCATATCGTAACCGGAGTCGACTTCTCAAGCGAAGCGATCGCGCGAGCACGCGCACTTTATGGAGAAAGAGACACTCTGAAGTGGAAGCAAGCCGATGCTTTTCAGCTTCCGCAACAGTGGACGAGCAGCTTTGACGTCATCTTCGAGCACACCATGTTCTGCGCCATCACTCCGTCCAAGCGCGAAACGCTGGTCCGTACCTGGTGGCGCCTCCTCTCTCCGCGCGGACGTCTGATCGGCCTTGTCCCCATTATGGACAAAACCTTCGGCCCACCCTTCGGAACCAGCGAGTGGGAAATGCGAAAACGCCTGCTCGACACGACCTACCGTAAACTCACGGCGACCAAACGAGCCCTGTTTCATCCCTTGCTCTGGGAGCGCGAGAAAAATTCGTCGGAAAAGCGCAAAGGGCAGGAGCTTTTTTTCGCCGTCGAACGCGCCGATTCTTCGACAGATTGAGTTATCTTACGAAAAATTTAACAGAGCATTTATGCTCTGCGTTGTCTTAAGATTTTCTAAGATCTTTTTTGGAACCAGTACACCTAAATAGTTGAAATCACTTGTTCCATTGCACGATCACCAGAAACGTTTTTCACACCTTGATGCACAAAGACATAACGATTCCTTATTGTTCCGGAAATAACATTTATGTTGTTTCAAACCCTACAAACGAGCAGAAACACATGCAGTTAACCGGAGCGCTCACCGTGGGGGTCACAGTGAACGCAGATCCGAACAGGCCGGGGGAAAAGGCCTGAAGGAAAACCGGGCACGAGAGGGGGATTCGTGACACAGTTCGCAAAACAACAGTTGGCAGAGCAGGACGTAACGCACGAGACGCGGGTTTCGCAAAACACATCGCGAAACCTATTCTCTAAACTCCTGATGGCGACAGTTTTCGTAGGCGGTCTTTCCGCTTGCGGCCAAGCTCCTCAATCTATCTCTTCAGAGATGATCTCAAGCGATGCAGGTATCTTGAACGGCGTCGGCGCCGACGGTTCCGAAGATTTCTCAAAAAGCATCGTCGGCCTGTTCGACTCGAGAGTCGGCGGCGTCTGCACAGCCTCTATCTTAACTGACTCGATTCTCGTAACAGCCGCTCACTGCCTTGAATCCGAACCATCGGCTCTTCGCATTGTTTTCGGAACAGATTTCAACGCACGCGGCGCGATCATTCGCGAAGTCGACGCTTACCAGGTTTCTCCACTCTGGCCTTACCGCCAATCGGCTCCGATCAACACAGGAGACATCGCTCTTGTTAAATTCTCGGGCGGCCTTCCTCCTGGCTACAAGCGCGTCAACTTCGTCGGTGACCTGAACCTGCTCAAAGACGGAATGGATGTCCTGATCGCTGGATTCGGAACGTCGCAAGCGACACCGGCCCGTGATCCACGCACCGGCGCGACGTTCACGCAGCACTCGGGCGCGTCCAGCCTTCGCTACGGTACA
>JAVFAU010000331.1:0-3384 GCA_034002335.1 Bdellovibrionales bacterium
GACCACAATCCCGAGCAGAACTATCTGGCCAATGCCTTTGTGAAGCACCACTTCTCTCGAGCGCCCCAGACACACCAGATCAGCGGCAGTAATCAGGATGGTCTCATGACAGCCCCTCAATCTGGGGCCTCTGTTGCCATCATTCCGCAATCTGGCAGTAGTTCCCAAACTGACGACTCACAAATTGGCGACCAGACCAAAATCATCGCCTCGGGTCCACATACGGAAATTGAAGTCATTCTCGGTAAAACGGCTTACGAAGCTCTGGGTGGATATAAGCTCATCTCTTTTAAAGTGGATGGTGTTCCATACAGCCTCGGGAAGCCTTCACACTGTCGATGGATTCACAACACCCTGGATTCAGCCGCTTTGGATGAATAAGGGCTGGATGAACAATGGCTGACGTTTCGTTAGCAGTCGCAAGAGAATACGAAAAAAGAAAAGGCCCGCTTGAAGCGAGCCTTTTTTCGTGGGACCGGAATTATTTTTTAGAGAAGGGTTCCGGTTTCACTTTTAATTAAGTTGGTGGAGGCAACAGGGATCGAACCTGCGACCTTCTGAATGCAAATCAGATGCTCTCCCAGCTGAGCTATGCCCCCACACCAGTTGACCGCACAATAAGCGCGCTCAAGAGGAGTAAGCAAATCTCACCTTGTGCATTCCATGTCAAGAGGCCGCAAAAGAAGATTCTTAGTTCGCTGAAAATAAACGCAAATCGGGGCGTATTCGCCACCAAACAGAGCTGTACGCGATGAATGTGCAATGAAACTAGGCGTTTGCTCGAAGACCGGGGCTCGTACTGAGATAAGGCAAAAGCCAAACACGCTCTTTGGCGACGTCAAAACCTACCTTTTCAGCCCCACACAAAATCGAATCAAAGAGCTCCCGTAACATCGAAAGATCGCGATCCGCCACTTCCGCCGCATCTTCGAGGGCCTCGAGAACAGAGACGAGATCTGGCGTGGTTACCACACGCGGAAGCTTGGCCAAGTTCGCCACCGAAGCCCTTCGCAACACCGGCTTAAATCCGATCAAACGCTCCGTTACGAGGATCTTTGTTCCATCTTGAAAGTTCACCTGTACGAAGTCTCGACCGTCGGTATCTGTGCGCATGAGAATGTCTTGAAGTTTGTGAGCCTCAACCAGAAGCGCATGATCGTCGACCCGCTGGCGAATGCGTAAAGACGCACCCTCCGCGTATTGGGTTTCGAGTTCGGCGGATTTTTTTGCGAAATCCGCAATGGCACGAAGCAATTCGAGCTGTTTTTCTGTCGCTGTCGCAAAATTCAAGCATATCCTCCTGTCACCTCATGTGACTTCGGGGGCATCGTGCCGCAAACCGCTATCGTCGTTCGGTATAGGGCACTTAATAGGGCCAGGCTCGAAGTCTCAAAGCGAGGCTTAAAACTCGACTGAAGGAGGTCAGACAGAAAGGACACACTGCCTCGTCTCGAGACAGTGACATTCCTCGAAGTTCGAGGCATGTTGAGCCCATGTTGATCAGTCGATGGACAAGCCAGACACCGCCAGTTCCTCAGCAGTTGAAGATGCTTCTTCTTAATGAGGGCCTCACGCCCGAACTCGAATCGCTTCCGGCGCATTCGACGCTAAAGGAGCATCGCCATCCCTTTGATGAGGTCAGGATTGTTCTTGAGGGCAATCTGATTTTGGACGTTAACGGCAACCAGCTTCTGCTGCGCCCGGGCGATCGCATCGATATCCCCGCAAACACACGTCACTCAAAGACCGTTCACGGCGGCACCTCGTGCATCAGCATGGTCGCCAAACGAACTTTCTGATCGCTTTTGGCCGATGGCTCTTTCAACCGTGACGACTATTTTTTATCAGGATCTTTCTCTGACGGCTTTTCAGCTCTTTCACCGCCGCCTCGAATCCAATCTTGATATTGCTGCATGTTCTTTTCAAAACCGCGCCCGCTGAGTTCGAGAAACCGCGTGCCTTTAACTTCTTCCGGTAGAAAATTCTGCGCGACAAAGCCGCGCTCGCCATCATGTGAATACCGATAACCTTTGCCGTATCCAAGCGACTTTGACATCGCCGTTTTCGACGAGCGCAATGCGAGCGGAATCGGCAGGGAACCCGTTTTATCGACACACGCAAGGGCCTCGTGCAAAGCCATGTAAGACGCGTTCGATTTCGGCGCGCACGCAAGGTAGGTCACCGTCTGCGCGAAAATAATGGAGGCCTCGGGCCATCCCACGCGCGTCACCGCCTCAAAACACGAAACCGCGACCTGCAAAGCGCGCGGATCGGCGTTACTTATGTCCTCAGAAGCTAGGATCATTAAACGACGGGCGAGGAATGCGACGTCTTCTTCGGCGCGCACGAGGCGCGCGAGGTAATACATCGAAGCATCCGGATCGGAGCCGCGAATACTTTTAATCAATGCCGAGATCGTATCGTAATGAGCGTCCCCCGCTCGATCAAAACGCAGAACAAGTGCCCCGAGGCGTTCCTCCACCTGTTCCCCGTTCAAAGGTTCCGCCGGAGCTCCCGAGGCCTCGGACTGGCAAAGCCACTCGATCGCATTGAGGAGTTTTCGAGCATCACCGTCTGAGACGACTTTTATTTTTTCAAGCCCCGACGAATCGACCCAAGCCGCAAGCGTCGTCCCCATACCTTCAAAGCCACGACGCGAAAGCTCCTCGAGATCTTCCTCCGTCAGAGGCTGAAACGCCAGAACCTGGCATCGACTGATCAAAGCCGGGTTCAAAGCATGCGACGGGTTCTCCGTCGTTGCACCAATCAGACTGATGTCCCCCGCCTCAACTGACGCAAGAAGCACGTCTTGCTGAGCGCGATTGAGCCGGTGAATTTCATCAACGAATACGGCCGTCCGCTTACGCTCGACCATTTGGCGCATGCGAGCGCGATCACAAACTTCTTTTAAGGCCTTCGCACCCGTTTCGACCGCATGACAGTTCTCGGTATGAACATCAGGCAATGTCGCGACGATCCGTGCGAGGGTCGTCTTACCGCAGCCTGGAGGACCAAACAGAATAAAACTGGGAAGCCTTGAATGCGCGCCGCCTTTTCGAACCTGTTCAAACTGCTTGCGCCAATGGGCATTGCCCGAAAGCAGCTTTGGCTGCCCGACCATCTCATCGAGGGTTTTGGGGCGCAGCCGTTCGGCAAGAGGGCGATTGGTTGTTTGTGAATAGGCCGCCTCGAATAGATCCTTGACCTAGGGTCTACGAGGCAAGGCCGTTTCGGTCTAGAACTTTTCCGCCGTCGCAGTCACACGCTGCCTGACGGGGCGCTGAGTTTTATCTTTAGCTGTCGCGTATCCAAAAACTTCAATGGTAACGTCGGCCGTGTAAGACTCGATGAGAGGGTTACTGGTTAATCCCCCAATCTGAAGAC
>JAVFAU010000332.1:0-3380 GCA_034002335.1 Bdellovibrionales bacterium
GGCGTCGTTGCGGATGAGCGTATCAAACATGTTGGCGCTGAGTTCGACGATCGTCATGGCGACAATGTCGCGTGAGTAGGGAGTGCGAACGTAATCGCGCGAGGTCGTTTGGATGTCGCGACCAAGAATGACGATCTTGTTTTTGAAACGAAGGTTCGCTTGGGCGGAGTTCGCCAGAACTTCATAGTAGCTCGTCGGCTTATATGTTCCTGCCGGAGAGAAATTGACGTAGGCCTGATCGCTTTGCAGGTATTCAAAAACGCCCTGAAACCGCGAGCGATCGTAGGAGGCTTTTGCCTCGCGAAACGAAAGGCCCGTCTGGGCCGCGCGTGCGAGGACTGGGTAAATGGTTGGATGGTTTTGGTAGGCGAGCATCATGCGGCGACTGACGTCGTCGCGAGCGAAGATGTTGCGATCAATTGGAACCGGAGCACTTCCGGTTTGAACGTTATCAAACGGAGTTGTCAGTTTAAGGGCATTTTGTTCGCCGCTTAAAGGGACATCGTCGAGCGCGACCACGAACCCGGGCGCATTGGCCACGGTTTCCGCCAGAGCCGAGAGTTCTTCTGAGGAGCCCACGGCGTCGCTAGGGTTGATGAACGAAACAATGGCTTCGGTGTCGGCCGCGACGAGCCGTTCGATCAAGAGGCGGTAATCAGATGCGTTGGGAACCCGGCCGAGCGCCTGGATGGTCTTTGTGTCGACCACGATCGTCTCGATATGGCCCGTGGGAGTCGGAGCCGGTCGCAGACGAATACGAGCGTCGTAGAAAATAGATTCGATATAATCGAAAGGGAACTGCGTGAGAACCGCGGCGATGACAAAGGCGAAGAGCGCGCGCGAAATATGAATAACGCTTTTTGGAAATCGGGAGGCTCGGTCTGAACTCGTATCGCTTTCAAACATGTTTCGAGCCTCGCCCTCTTCCTTTTTTTCGGTTCGGGTGGTTCGACGGATCGCTGAACTCGCCGCGTACCTTTGGGTATGCGGCTGGGTGCGATCTAGCGGTCAAAACCCGAAACAGGAATACAGCCGCCGCCTGGACGCGGGTCCATCGTTTGACGGGCTGTCGTTTCCTTTTGATCCGAAGTGCCCGGCATCGAGGACGAGCTATTCGCAGGCGCAGTTTTACCACCTGCGGTAGCTTGGTGCGTGTTGCCGTTGCTCGTATGGCCGTTGATAACTTTAATGAACTTCACTTCTGATCCTATCCTCGGTCCTGCTTCCGTCGTCGCCGAGCGACTGGGTGTGTTGATACCTTGCTTTAGCATAACGTTCAATTCCTTTAGCGGTGATGGTTCTGGTTCTTTCGCAAAATGCTTGATCAACCTTGTGTTTATTACCTGTCTTAACTTTGTTCACATACATGCAGCCGCCGCCGCAAATATGGCGAGCCCAGCATGTTCCGCACCCGTTTTTCTCTATGAGCGGAGCGGAAAACGCATGGAGGCGTTCGTTGCGTTCACTGAGGTCAAGCGTCAGGCCTTCGCCGACTTCCTCTTCTTTTTGGCCGACGAACCACTGACAAACGGTGAACTTGCCGTCGGTGTCCATTTGTAAATGCGACTTGCCGGCGAGGCAGTGGTTTTCGATGCGAATGCGGTCGTCGAGCGTGTGAAAGAGATGGTTGTAGGTGTGAAGGCGGCGTAGCTCCGTCTCGCCCCCGAGTTCGAACGCGAGGTCCGCGATTTCCGCGTACTGACGAGCGAATTCACGTGAAGACTCGTCGTCGTCGGTTTCCGCCGCGAAATCGAATTTCAAAGCGTCAAACGGATACTCACGCAGAAACTTCCACGCTGCGATTACGTTGAGGTTGTGGCGGCCAAAAACGGCGCCCGCCGTGAGCGAGCCTAGTCGCGGTTTGACGCGAACGAGTTCGGAAAGGCCTTTGAGAACCATCGTGCTCGAGCCACGGCCAGATTTCGTGACGCGCGCTCGGTCGTTGTCTTGAGGCGCGCCGTCGAGAGAAACCGTAACGTGGGCGCTCATGTCGGCCAGCATCTCTGCGATTTCAGGTGTTACGAGTGTACCGTTTGTGACGATGTCGAATTGCAGGCGGATACGGCGGCCCGCGACGAGCAAGCGCGCGTCGCGTACGATTTTGCGAATCACATCCGGATAAATAAGCGGCTCGCCGCCGAGGAATGTGATGATGAAACGCTCGCCTTCGGGGACATGGCGAAGCAGGCCGCCGAGTTGCGCGCGCACGCGATCAAGTTCAGGCGTTTTGACGTTTGATCCATAGGTGCCGTCGCCTCCCGCTGCGCAATACGTGCAGGCGAGATTGCAGATTTGTGCGACGTTGATTGTGAGTGAGCGAATTGCCGGAGTCACGCGGCCACTGCGTGTGGTTTGTGAGTCGGACTTGTTCCATGTGCGCAGTTCTTCGAGTGCTTCGGACTCGTCGCGTGTCAGCTGTTCGTGCGGATGTTCATGCGCCCGCCCGTTTCGGAGCAGGGGTTTGGTTGCGGCCATTTGGTTTTTTGCACGCTTCACGAGGCCCGACCAAATTTCTGGTCCGACTGCGGCGACTTGCATTTCGCGTCCGTGAAACGCGAGTGTTTGAGAAGGCTCTTGGGTAGAACCGCCGGGAGAGCGGATGAGAAGAACATCGCCTTCGCGCAAAAGCTCAAGAGGCGCAGGCGCCGGGCGCACAGAGGCCGATTCGACAGCGGTCGAAGAATCAAGGAAGTCTGCTTTTGCTTCACCTGTTCTCATTTTGCCGTAACCCTTCTGTTCAGCCCCTCTGGGGTAAAAACAACACCACGATGCCACTTTCCGGTGTCGCTTTGTCTCTACGGACACACGGAGGCCTTCGCCAGATCGAATTAAAGCGATCTGGCGTCGGGGAAGCGTCCGAATTACGGGCGATTCCCTGTTTCCCCCTGTCTATAGCAATTTCCGGGGCAATTTCCGGGGCAATTTCCGGGGCAATTTCTGGGGCAATTTCTGGGGCAATTTCCGGGGCAATTTCTGGGGCAATTTCTGGGGCAATTTCTGGGGCAATTTCCGGGCGGCACGAGTTTGCCTAACTCTTGCCGAATATGCCTCTTTATATGGCCATGGTATAGTGGTATAATGGTATAAGTTTTGGAGGTGTTCATTTGGAGGTGTTTATGGGTGCCCGTAGAGTATTTAAAGGTCAAGTTCATGTCCGTCTCTCACCAGAGGCCCACGAAGACGTGGCAAAAGAAGCCTTTGAGAAAGGGATTTCCATCAGTGGTATTGTCGCCCAATCTTTAATGATTCGTCGGGCTCTCCGAAACATTGACCCGTGGAAAACCGTGGCTGGAATCCGTGAAGCCAACAAAAACGTGGACCCCAAAGACCTCGAAGCCGACATTGCGAAGGCCATTAAAGCCGTGAGAAAGAAAACCCGT
>JAVFAU010000333.1:0-3370 GCA_034002335.1 Bdellovibrionales bacterium
GCCAAAATGCCAGCGTGAATTTTTTCGAAGATTCTCGGGACGGCGATGAGAATCGTGGGTCGTATCGCTTGAAAGCCTTGCTTGATGCGGTCAATGGATTCGGCAAACCCCATTGTGTAACCGATGACGGCGTGGCCCCAGATTTCGATTCGTCCTAGAACGTGCGCGAAGGGAAGAAAGGTGAGTGTCGTATCGTTGCTGCTGACACCGAGAAGCGGGAAGGCCTCGGACACTTCACTGATCGCTTGTTGATGCGTGTGAATGACGCCTTTGGGGCGCCCGGTTGTGCCGGAGGTATAGATGATGGTCGCGATGTCATCAAGACTAAGCTCTTTGGTCGCGAGCTCCATGAGTGTCGGCGATGTTTTTAATGCGATTTCTCCGGACTGCTGTAGCAAATCAAGAGTCGTGAGCGGTGTAGGCGTCGTCGGAGTTTCGACGAGAATCACTTTGATTTGAGGAAGCAGGTGAGCGATCGCAGGTTTTATTTTTAGAAACGTATCTTCGTTTTCGACGATGAACGTTCGTGCTTGCGAGTCTTGAAGAATGAACGCGACATCTTCGGGCGTTGAGCTCGGATAGATGGGAACGGTGACGGCGCCAAGTCCGAGAATGGCAAGATCAAGTGCCGCCCACTCCAAGCGCGTGCTCGAGAGAATCGCGACACGTCCGCCTTTGCGCACGCCTCCGGTTTGAAGGCCAGCGGCTAGCGACTCGACCAGCTGTTTGTATTGGCCCCACGTGAGGCTTAGCCAGTTATCGCTTGGAAGGTTCCCTTGACCGACGAGTTTGCGACAAAAGCGAACTGCGGTTTTTTCTGGGTGTCGACGAGCGGTTTCGAAAAAGTGATGAAGGACAGTCTCAGCCATGCGAGACTCTTCGCATTTTTGTTCGAGAAAGTCACTTAGCGTCCGGCGGGACGTGGACCGCGAATATTCGCTCGCGGAATGAGTGTGATTCGCCGAGTCGTGTTTTCGGCGATACGAACACGGACTTCATCGCTTGCGCGAGTGACAGGATCGAAAACCCGCACGATGACGTCTTGATCCGCCGGCACTTGGTAACCATTTACAGGGCCACTGGCCGCGATAACTCGCCCGTTAATGGAGATTTCTCCATTCCCCATGACGGTGATATCGAGATAGGCCTTTTTATCGGCACGTAACGCGACCGAAAGGGAGCGTCCCGGTTGCACGATCATGCGGTCGCTGTGTTCTTTGTGGCCAGCTAAACGCAGAGTCCATACGACTTCTTCGCCTTCTCGGCGCTCCAAAGTGGTCGGAGTAATTTCGCCCGTTGAGCGGCCATTGATAAAGATTTCAGCGCCAGGCGGGTTTGAATTCACCGGAATGAGTACTTTTGACGGACCTCTTGATGCCAAGGAGGTTTCTTGCATCGGTTCGTTGATTGCCGACTGCGTGACGCCAGTTTTGCTGACGATCTTCGAAACAAGGGTGCTGCTGCTCTCCGGATTCGAGAAGTACCAAATCGCTCCGCCGATCAGCACGCCGATCGCAAGAAGCACGGTGATAAGCGAGGCCGGGTTCGATTTCTGTTTATGAAAAGAACTGTTCTCAAGTCGAGAGCGTGTGCCGTTGCTGTAAGTCCCGGCGTGAGTCATGCCGCCGATGCCGACGCTCTGGTGTGAAGACGCACCGAACGTCGAATTATAGTTGGCGTAATGGTTTGGACTGTGGCGAGGGTCGATTTTTAAATCCACGCTCTCTCGCTTGGAAGGAGCGGGGTCGATGATATTCATCTTACCTTGCTCGCGCACTTCGAAAGGAGAAGACGGAAATCCGCCCTGATCTTTTGCCTGAGCGCCCCGGTTTTGCTGGCCGCGCGGCTCAAGACGACGTTCGAGCTGTTTTTCAAGCTTGTTGGTCTCGGGACGAGTGAGGCTTTTTTGAGTCGAAACCATCGACATCGAGCTATCGTCAGAAAACGCGGAACGTTTTTTCGGACGCACGAGCTGTGAGAAGTCGAGTTTGGCGTAATCGAGAAGCTTGCGGTGGGTTTCTTCGATTTCTTTCGCGAAGAGGGTCTTTAAGAACTTGGCGAAGTCCTGCTTTGAGAAGTCAGGATACTTCAAGTTCAAGAAACGATGCAGGTCTCGATGAAAATCCTCGGCGTTGCGGTAGCGAAGATTGCGATCTTTCGCGAGTGCCTTTGAAACGATCTTCTCGAGTTCCGGCGGAACGTTTGCGTTGAGTTTGCGCAGAGGCTGAATATTGCATTCTTTGATCTTGCGCAAAATCTCGATTTCGTTTTTGCCGAGGAACAGGCGATCGTTCGCGAGAAGCTCCCACAGAATGATGCCAAGAGAGAAGATGTCGGTTCTTTGATCGACCTCTTGCGCGTCGGCTTGTTCCGGCGACATGTAGCCGAATTTCCCTTTAAGGGTTCCTGCGCGCGTCGATTCGATTTGTGTTTCCGCTTTCGCGATACCGAAGTCGACGACTTTGATTTCGCCTTCGAAGCTGAGCATGACGTTGTGCGGAGACATATCGCGATGGATGATGTTGAGAGGTTTGGCCGTAGCCGGATTCAAGCAACGATGTGCGTGATCAAGGCCCGCCGCGATTTCTTTTGCGATGTAGACGATGTGCTCGATGCCGAGACCTGTGTTCGCCGTTTTTACCTTGTTCAGGATTTGTTTCAGGTTTCGTCCGTTGACGAAATCCATGACGATGAAGAATTGGTTTTTCTCCATACCGAACTCGGTGATGGTCACGATATTCGAGTGCTGAAGATTGATGGCAATCGAGGCTTCGTCTTTGAACATATCGACGAATTCGGTTTGCTCGGAGAACTGCGGGAGAATTCGTTTTACGGCAACGAACTTGCCGACACCACCTGCGCCGATACTGCGCGCAAGATACACCTCGGCCATGCCCCCCATGGCGAGCTTCTCGAGTAGAACGTATTTCCCGAAAGTTTCCAATCTGCTGATATCCACAACTCTTCTTCGGTACCTATGCGAAACCCCTTGAGAATCCCGACGGTTACTGGACCTCGCGCTTAACATCGGTCGCGTCAAATTGAGACGCGTGCTGGACCATCGTGGGCGTCTGTAGGAAATTGAGACGCGGGGAGCATGTGTATGGTTTGGATTGGGTTAACGGGTGGAATTTCCACTGGCAAAAGTACGGTTTCGGAGCTTCTGACCAAAGCCGGGTTCGCGGTCGTGAGTGCCGATAAGTTGGCGCACGATGCGATTGCTCCGGGCACAGAAGGCGCGCGTCGAGTACGAGAAGCCTTCGGCGAGACCGTTTTTCATGCCGATGGTTCGGTCGATCGGGCCGCCCTTGGGCAGATCGTGTTCTCTGATAGCACGGGAACAAAACGTCGTGAGTTAGAGGGCATCATT
>JAVFAU010000334.1:0-3355 GCA_034002335.1 Bdellovibrionales bacterium
GGAATCGGTGGCGCGTGGGGACGTTTGCGACTGGGATTGATTCCTCTTGCTTTCGGGTTTGAAGAAGGCGTCGAGAGCGAGCGCAGGTGGCTGCGTCCTATGACTTTGCGTTACGGTCTGTTGGGGCTTCGAGATATCGGCTTGAGTTATTCGGTGGGAGCGGGCGGTTTTTTCTCGGATTGGACGCTTCATAACGGCGAATCAGGTGAAGATCGCGATCGTGAAATTTGGATGACGGCTCGATGGGAGTATCGTCTGCGAACAGATCGCATGTTATGGCGCTGGGGCTTGAGTGGACAGGTTGGACGTACGAACCCGAGTTCGACGGATCCAGTGGGAATCGTGCCGGGCGGAGCGCCCCAAGTGGGGCTTGAGCTTGATCCGACACAAGCGGCTCAGATTAAGTACGGTGGTGTTCATATTTCTTCGGATTGGTTGATCGGTGGAAGTCGTGGTTCAAAGGACGATCGTCGTTTTGGCTTCACGCTCGAAGCCCTTGCGGGGGAAATCGCGCAGGCTTTGTCGACAGGACGCGTGCGTTACGCGCGTGCGGATATCGAGTGGGAGCCTTGGTCGTCTTGGGGATTTCTGTTGCGCGGTGAGATTTTGGACCCCGATACTCAGGCCTCGGGCGATATTCTCCATGAAGCGAGTTTTGGGGTGCAGCACTACGTTCTGCCGGGAGCATTGAAGCGTTCGCTTCGTGCGATTTTGGTAGGCACTAAAGAGTGGTCGGAAGGTGGCAGCCAGGCTCATCATCGTGTTGAATTTAGCTTGAGGTTCTCGCCAGAGCTTCCGTATTAACGACGACGGCAAGTTACTATGTCACGCCACGGCCTTGCTCCATAGTGTCTCCCCATGAAATTAACGCACGCGCGCATGCATGATTGATTTGCTCGTCTCTAATTTTTTCCTCTATGATGGCTCCGAATTTTTAAAAATGAGGGCCTGAAAAATGAATTCATCTCTGACATCTGTGAAAAGTCTCGGCGTCGTCGGCGCCGGTCAAATGGGAAACGGCATTGCGCAAGTCGCGGCCGCCAGCGGTTTGAACGTTGTGATGGTCGATGTCGCGGCACCAGCTCTTGAAAAGGGTCTGAAGACGATTGCGGCGAGCTGTGATCGTCTGATCAAGAAAGAAAAAATGTCGGAAGCCGACAAAGCGACGCTTCTCGAGCGCATTCAAGCCTCGACAGAGATGAAGGCGCTTGCAGACTGCGATGTGATTGTCGAAGCGGCGACCGAAAATATCGACTTGAAGCTCAAGATTTTTTCCGAGCTCGATCGGGTTGCGAAAGCAGACGCTCTGCTTTGCACCAACACATCGTCCATTTCGATCACGAAGATCGCGGCCGCGACAAAGCGCCCAGAGAAAGTTGCGGGCATGCACTTTATGAATCCCGTGCCGCTTATGGCCTTGGTCGAAGGTATTCGTGGCCTTCAGACTTCGGCGGAAACATTTCAAACGGTTTCAGGCCTTGCCGAGAAAATGGGAAAAGTCTTTATCGAAGGGCGCGATATGCCAGGATTCATCGTCAATCGCATTTTGATGCCGATGATCAACGAGGCATTCTACGCGCTCTACGAGGGCATCGCTGAGGCGAAGGGTATCGATGAGGCGATGAAGCTTGGCACGAACCAACCGATGGGACCGCTCACGCTGGCTGATTTCATTGGGCTTGATACATGTCTTGCGATCATGAATGTGTTGCACGATGGTCTTGGTGATTCGAAGTATCGTCCGTGTCCGCTTCTCGTGAAGTACGTTGAAGCCGGATGGTTGGGACGAAAAACCGGCCGCGGCGTTTACGCATATTAAGACTCTCCAGGAAAGGGAGGTTATCCATGTCTCTGTCTCCAACGGAATTGTCTCTGCCAGAACTTAAAAATCTGGAACTTCATCGTGAAGGGGCCGTTCTTGTCGCGACGATCGCGCGTCCTGAGGCGCTGAATGCGCTGAACACCGACAGCATTCAGTCGATAGGGCAGCTTCTTGATTTTGTCGAACAAGATGAGGCGACCAGAGTGCTTGTTTTAACCGGCAAGGGCGAAAAGGCTTTTGTCGCGGGAGCGGATATCAAATCGTTTGAAGCGATGTCGCCAGATGACGCTGAGGCTTTTGCGCGTAACGGTCAAAAAACCTTCTCACGTTTTGAGGCCTTGTCGAAGCCTGTGATCGCGGCGGTCAATGGTTTCGCTCTTGGAGGCGGACTTGAACTCGCGCTCGCGTGCGATCTTATCATCGCGAGCGAAAAAGCGAAGTTCGCGCTTCCCGAGTGTAAACTGGGCCTGATTCCGGGGTTTGGCGGAACAGTGCGCCTGCCTCGTCGCATTGGTACAGCGAAGGCTTTGGAGCTGGCGCTTACGGGAGAAATGCTGACCGCAGCGGACGCGGCTCAGTGCGGACTTGTCGTGAAGGTCGTTCCACATGGTGAGGCGCTTAAGGCGTCTTTAGAGCTCGCTCAGAAAATGGTTCAGCGTGCGCCAAAAGCGCTCGCTTATATCAAAAAGTCGGTTCAGCTCGGTCGCGACAAATGGGTCGAAGAGGCACACTTGTTCGAAGCGACACTTTTTGGAGAAGTCTTTAAGACCAAAGACAAAGCCGAGGGTGTGCGAGCCTTCATTGAGGGGCGCGAGGCTAAATTCACCGGTGCTTAAGTCCGGAGGTGTCGAACTGTTGGCACTGATCAATTGATAATCAGGCTTTCGTTCGAGATCGGGTGCGATCGGTGCCGATGGTGCCGATCGGCACGAGGAGTCAGTGTCTCGACATGTATCGGCCGACGGTCGCAAACGTGTCGTGATGATACCTGGAAAAGCACATGGTCCAGCTCGTGGGTTGTTGTTTCATTTTGAAACGAAACCGGTGTCGAAGTCGTGTTCGAGTGTCGTTTGCGAGTATGAATGTTGCTTCTTTTGGCAGTTACGTAGAACCTTGAATACGTAACTTGTGGGGGGCGCATGCGCGTATCTCGTAACAAGCTGAAGCGTAACAAGCTGAAGCGTAACAAGCTGAAGTTAGATAACAAGTTTAAAGTATTTGGTTCGTTTCTGGCTTTAGGCGCTATTATTTCGCTTGGCTATCAGAACTGCGGCAGCAACATGGTGGGGTTTCAAGCCGTCGATGACCTTGCAAGCATGCTAGCGGACAAGCAGTACACTGAGGCCACGGCGGGTGACGCTGACTCCTTTCCTCCGTTAAAACTCATTTTTGTCGTCGATAACTCCGGAACCATGGGGATCAATCAGATCAACTTGTCGACGGCGTTTAGCCGCATGTTTGCTGGTGGCAACAAGAATAACCTTGTGCCATTCAACGTAACGGCACACGTCATCAACACATCGCAGTTTGTTC